>NZ_JCBANG010000074.1:0-34048 GCF_059760905.1 Achromobacter sp. 1011811831 | reverse complement strand
GCGCTGGCGCATGCCCTTGGAATAGCCGCCGACGCGCCGGCCGCTGGCGGCGGCGATGCCGACCCGCTCCAGCAGCGCGGCATTGGCCGCCAGCGGCTGGCGCTTGAGCCGCGCATAAAAGGCCAGCGTTTCCGCGCCCGTCATGGACGGATGCAGCGCCACCGTTTCCGGCAGATAGCCGACGCGCGCGCGCAGCTGTGCCGCGCGCGGGCTGTGGGCGTCGTGCCCGAACAGCGCGACGCGTCCGGCGCTGGGACGGATCAGGCCCAGGATGAGCTTGATCAGCGTGCTCTTGCCGGCGCCGTTGTGGCCGGCCAGCGCCACGCATTCGCCTTGCCGCAGCTGCAGGTCCAGGTCCTGCAGGGCATGGTGCGCGCCGTAGCGCTTGCCGACGCCGGCCAGCGCGACGAGGGGGGAAGTCATTGCAGCTCCTGGTTGCTTGCGCCGGGCGGCTTCATCAGCGGCGCGCTGTCCACCACGCCGCCCGGCAGGATCGCGGGGAATTGGGATTGGGCCCAGCGCACCACCGACACGGCGGGACTGTTGAGCAGGATGCGCGCGGACGGGGCGCGCCATAGCAGCTGGTCGACCACGTCGTTGGGCCGGTACGCGGTGTCGGCGATGCCGTCGCCGTCCAGGTCGAAGGCGGTGTTGTCGCTCCAGTAGTTGCCCTGGCCGTCGACTGACCAGTCCAGCGTGCGGGTGCCGACATACTTCACCTGGTTGCGGTTGTGCAGGAAGGCGTTGCGCGAGATGCGGTTGCCGTCCGAGCCGGCAGTGAAATGCACGCCGATGTCGCAGTTGGCGAAATGGTTTTCCTGGAAGGTGTTGTGATTGGCGTTGTAGATGAACACGCACTTGCCGCCACCGTCCACGCTGTTGCCGGCGATGACGGAGTGGTTCGCGTAGTTGAACATCAGGCCCTGCTCGACGCTGCCGCGCGCGACGTTGTCTTTCACGACCAGGCGGTGCGAGTACATGATGGCGTAGGCAATGTCGTTGCCGATGGAGACGTTGCCGCTGATCTCGCTGTCGTTGGTGTACATGTAGTGCACCGCGTAGCGCAGCTCGTGGAAACGGTTGCCTCGGAACAGGTTGCGCTTGCTGGTGTTGACGAAGATGCCGTCGCGGCCGGCTGAAATGTCGTTGTCCAGCACCCGGGTGCCGGGCGTGTTCCACAGGGTCAGGCCGTTGCCGCGCTCGGCCACGCGCAGCTCGCGGTTGCCGACGATGCGGTTGCCCTGGACGGTGGCGTCGTCCGGTCCCCAGACGTGCACGCCGACCAGGTTGTCGAGGATGTCGTTGCGCTCGACCAGGGCGCGGTGCGCGGTCCGGTCCAGGAACACGCCGGCGTCCATCTCGGCCAGGCTCAGGCCCGAGCGGGTCACGGTCAGGTGGCGCAGCGTCACGTCGGGCGCGGTGATCCACAGCGTGCGGCCCTGGCGCGTGCCGACGATCTCGGCGCTGCGGTCGGCCGGGCCTTCCAGCGTGAGCGGCTTGTCGATGACGAGGCCGCCGGCATAGCGGCCGGAGGCCAGCAGCAGGCGGTCGCCGGGCGCGGCCGTCGCGACGGCGCGCGCCAGGTCGGCGCCGGCGCCGATGGGGATGTCGGCCGCGGCGGCCGGGCCGGCCAGGGCCGCGCACAAGGCGGCTCCGGCCAGCCGCCGCGGCAGGGGCGGGGCGGGCAGGCGCATGGGACCCTACGCGGACTTCTTGGGATGCACGATCATCTGGCCCGACATTTCCATGTGCAGCGCGTGGCAGAACCACTGGCAGTAGTACCAGTGCACGCCCGGCCGGTCGGCGGTGAAGGTGACCGAGGCCGTGGCCTGCGGCGCCAGTTCCATGGCGATGCCGTGGCCTTCCAGCGTGAAGCCGTGCGTCAGGTCCTCGATCACTTCCATGTTGGTCACCACCACCGTGACCTCGTCGCCCTGGTTCACCTCGAATTTCTTCAGGCTGAACATGGGCGCGACCGCCATCATGTAGACGCGCACCTTGTTGCCGTCGCGCACCACCTTGGCCGCGTCCTCCAGCGTCACGCCGTCCTTCTTGGCCATCTGGCGGGCGTCTTCCCACATGGGGTCGTCGCGCTTCCAGACGCTGACCGGGTTGATCTTGGAGCGGTGCACCAGGCACATGTCATGCGGCTCGGCGAAGCTGGGGCCGTCGTGGACCAGCTTCATCTCGTCGCCGGAGATGTCGATCAGCTGGTCGTTCTCGGGCTTGAGCGGGCCCACGTTCAGGAAGCGGTCCTTCGAGAACTTGTTCAGCGACACCAGCCACTTGCCATCGGCCTCGCGCGTCTCGCCCATGGTCGAGTGGTTGTGGCCGGGCTGGTAATGCACGTCCAGCTTCTGGATGATGGGGTCGACCTTCTCGCCCTTGAAGGCGCGCTTGGCCAGGTCGATGTTCCACTTGACCATCTGGCTGTCGATGAAGAGCGTGGTGTAGGCGTTGCCACGGCCGTCGAAGGCGGTGTGCAGCGGGCCCAGGCCCAGCTGCGGCTCGGCCACCACGCAGTCGCGCGGCTTGATCTTGTCGTCGAACAGATCGTCCAGCGTGCGCACGTCCAGCACCGTCACCGTGGGCGAGAGCTTGCCGTTGAGCACCAGGTGGATGCCGTCGGGCGCGGCGTTGCAGCCGTGCGGCGAGTTCGGCACCGGGATGTAGCGCGTGTACTTCGAGCCGTGGCGTCCGTCCACCACCGGCACGCCGCCCATGGTCTTGAAGTCGCCTTCCTTGATGGCCTGCTCGATGCGCTTGATGTTGAACACCACGACCCAGTCCTGCTCGTTGGCCGAGGCTTCCTCCACCGACACGCCCTTCTCGGAGTTGTAGCAGGTGGAGAAGGAATACTTGCCCTGGTAGTCGGCGTCGCCGTTGTCCAGGTTGCCGTCCACCAGCACCTGCCAGGCGATCTTCATGGTGTCGCCGTCGATGGCGGTGTAGACGGCGAAGAAGTTCTTCTTGGGATCGTCGGTCACCTTGCCGTCGTTGGGCAGCGGAATGATGTGCTCGCCGTTGGCGAAGACATAGCCAGTGCGCGGATAGCGCTGCGGCCGCAGGCCGTGCACGCCCGACACGTTGGGCAGCTCGACGATCTTGTCCGTCTTCATCACGTCCAGGCGGATGCGCGCGACGCGGTTGTTGGCCTTGTCGTTGACGTAGAGATAGCGCCCGTCGTAGGTGCGGTCGGTGAAGGACAGGTGGGGGTGGTGGGCGTCGCCGTTGATGAACACGCCGCCCTTGTCCTTCAGGTAGGCGCGCGTCTCCGGCGTCAGGCCCTCGGTCAGGATCTTGCGGCTTTCGTTGGTGCGGCCCCAGCCGGTGGCGCTGCAATGGTTGAAGACCGGAATGCGGACCAGCTCGCGCATCGACGGCAGGCCCAGCACGCGGATTTCGCCCGACTGGCCGCTGGAGTTGAAGGCATAGTATTCGTCCAGCTCGCCGGGGCCGATGTGCGAGGTCTGGCCGCCGGCGGCGGGCTTGGCGTCCTTGCCGTGCGCGACGGGCAGGTGCGAGCCCGCCACCAGGCCGGCGGCGCCGGTGATGGCGGCGGTCCCCAGGAAACTGCGGCGGCTGAGGCCGGACTTGGGAGCATTGCTTTCAGACATGGGTGACTCCTGGTAAAGGACGGCGCATGCGCGTCGTGTATCGGAACGGTCGGGTTCAGGCTCCGGCTGGAGGCTGGCCGGCGTCGCCGGGATTGGGAAAGCGGCGCATCACGACTTCCTGCGGCGCGGCCTCGGCGGGCGGGGCGCGGCGGCGTTCGCGCCGGGCCTTGCGTTGCAGCAGGTGCGGGCACTTCTCGTCGTGGTGGTAGAGCATCTGGCAGTGCAGGCACTGGATGCACTCGTTGGGATTGATCTCGCCGCTGGGTTCGATGGCCTGCACCGGGCATTCGTGGTTGCAGCGCTGGCACGGATTGCCACAATCGTGATAGCGCTTGAGCCAGTTGAAGATGCGCAGGCGCGCGGGGATCGCCAGCGCCGCGCCCAGCGGGCACAGGTAGCGGCAATAGAAGCGTTCGATGAAGAGCCCCGCGGCCAGCAGCAGCGCGGCGAACAGCACGAAGGGCCAGGCGCGGGCGAAGCGCAGGATGATGGCGGTCTTGAAGGGCTCGACCTCGGCCAGACGCTCGGCCAGCGCCAGGTCGTACAGCGCGTAGCCGAACAGCAGCACGAAGATGATGTACTTCAGGGCCGACAGGCGCTGGTTGACGCCGTGCGGCACCTGCAGCTGCTTCACGCCCAGGCGCTTGGCCGCGCGGTTCAGCAGTTCCTGCAACGCGCCGAACGGACAGAGCCAGCCGCAGAAGGCGCCGCGATTCCAGAACACCATCGACACCGCCGTGGCGCACCACAGGATGAACACCAGCGGATCCATCAGGAAGTAGTCCCAGCGGAAGTCGCTGCGCAGCGCCGAGAAGAAGGTCAGCACGTTCACCACCGACAGCTGGGCCTGGCCGTACCAGCCGATCCAGAACAGGGCGAACAGCAGGAAGGCGAGCCGCAGGCGGTCATGCAGCAGCGGCCGGCGGGCCAGCTGGTCCTGGAAGAAGAAGATGCCCGCCAGCACCGCCAGCGCCGCCGTCAGGATGGCGATCTGCAGCGGCTTGCCGTTCCAGATCTGGCGCCACAGCTCGGGCGGGGCCTCGTCCTTCGGTGCGTCCGCCTGTGCCGGGCTTGCCTGCAACGTTTCCCGCGACGCAGGCGTGGCGGTCGCCGGTCCGGCCGCAGCGCCGGCGCTGGCCGGGGCCGCGCGCGTATACGCAGTCGGCAGCTCGTAGTCCAGGTCGAAGGTCACGAAGGCCTTGTCCGAGACGCTGAGCACGCGCTGCACCATGAGTTGCAGGCGCCAGGGGGCCACGGGATCGAACGGAGCGTCTTGCGGCACCACGAACAGCGCCACCTCGCGCAGCGCCGGCGCGCCCTCGGCGGCGATGTCGGCCAGGCGCTGGTGGTCGCGGTCGCGGAAGCGGAAGCCGGCGTCGTGCTGGATGACTTCGACGCGGTCGAAGATGCCGCCGCGCACATAGCCGGAGCCCTTGAACGAATACAGGCCGCCGCCCGCCACCAGCACCGCCTGCTGCCCGGGCTTGAGCCGTTCCTTCAGGCGCAGCCAGCCCGTCTCGCCCAGCAGGCTGCGGCCGATGGCGGGCGCGCTGACCTGCGCGACGTAGAGTTCGATGAAGGTATCGGCGTCGTCGCGGCTTTCCGCGTGCGCGGCGGCATCGTCGCGGCCGGAGGCGCGGAAGGCCTGGTTCACGTCGGCCACGCTCAGGCGCAGCTGGCGCACCGCGCCGTTGTCGAGCAGGGCCTGCCACGAGCGGACCTCGCCCGGCGTCTCGTCGACCGTGCGCGCCTGGACGCGCGCCGCCGTCGCCTGGGCGGGCTGGGCTGCCTTGCCGACGCCGTGGGCGCGCGCCACCGCGATGGCCGAGCGCGTGATGCTGTCGCCGATCACCATCAGCGTGACCGTGGCGCCGCTGACGATGTCCACCGGCGGCGGCGCGCCGTGGCGCGGCGGCGTGTCGACGAAATTCAGGCCGACATAGCCGCTGATGAAGTGGTCCACCTTGGACTGGGGGATGCCGATGAGCACGATGGGTTCATGGTGCTCGACCAGTTTGGCGCCGGCGATGCGGCCGTCGCTGGCCAGCGCCACCAGCACGTCGATGGGCTTGCTGGAGTAGCCGCGCGTGTTGACGACGTCGGACGTGAGGTACACCAGCCCGAGTTCCCGGTCGCCCGAATAGGCCTTGGCGACCATGGGCTTGCCTTCGGGCGGCCCGTAGCGGTCGGCGCCGGGGAACAGCTCGGCCGGCGGCGTGGCGCCCAGGAAATCGGGCAGGCGCTGGGCCCACGCCGACTGCATGAGTCCCGCGGTCAGACAGAGCAACAGCGCAATCGCCATGCGGATGATGCGGAAACTTCCATGACGCCCTGCGGTGCTGCCAGACATGCTTGAACCCGATCCGTCGTTGTTATTCAAGCGCATCCTAAGAGCGCGCTGCAGGCGCGGTCTTGCGGTGGGTCAAAAGCGCCGCCCTGCGAGCGCGGCAGAACGCAATACCCTTGCACGGCGTGGGGATATCGGCCAATCGCGGCCCCGCGCAAGGCGCGCGCTTGATGCCGCGCAAGCGCGACGGACGCGCGGCGGCGTAGGCTACCGGCGCCGACCTGGCCTGCGCGTAGCGGGCGGGGCACAGGCTTTCCAGGTACGATGGCCCGCACACACATATGCGGGAGGGGCTGATGGGGTGGATGAATCCGATGGAGTGGATCGGCGGACCGCAAGCCTGGTTCGGCGTGCTGGGCCTGACCATGATCGAGATCCTGGTGGGCCTTGCCAACGTGGTCTTCATCGCCATCCTGGCCAATGAGTTTCCCGCCGCGCAGCGCAACCGCGCGCGCCTGTTCGGCCTGGGCGTGATGCTGCTGATGCGGCTGTGGCCACTGGCCCAGGGGCTGGACTGGCCCGTCAAATTCCTGAACCGGTCGCAGCTGTCCGTCGGACCGTATGAGTACACCGGACAGCATCTGGTGCTGATGGCGGGCAGCGTGCTGGTGCTGTCGCTGCTGTTCCAGGGCGCCAGGTCCGGATGGCGGATCTGGAAGGGCGCGCCGGATCCGGCGGATTCCGGCGGGGGCGCCGGGCTGAGGGCGGTGCTGGCCCTGTTCCAGATCGTGGCGCTGAATGCGGTGTTCGCGGCCCGGTCGGTCGTTACCGCCTCGGCCATGGCGTCCCGGGTCGAGGTCGCCATGGCCGCGATGCTGGCCGCCTTCTGGTTCCTCCTGCGCCTGTCCCGGCCGCTGGCGCGCGTCGCCGGGACGTCTCCGTGGCAGATGATGGCCTGGACCGCGCTGCTGGTGTTCGCCAATCGGATGGACTGGGCCTGAAGTCCAGGCTTTGCATCTGGGCCTGACGTCTGGTCCTGACATCCAGGCCGGAACACCGGGCCTGCCCCCCAGGGCGGGACCTGGCGCGTTCCTTGCCTGATTGCCTCCGCCTCGGGCCCGGCGCCTTGCCGGGCGGGGGTTTCATGACCGGCGTGTCATGGATTTTCCGGGTACGATTGTCGGCTGAGTAACTTTTGGAGCTCCTGATGGAGTGGCTGCTGGACCCCGCTGCGTGGGTCGGCCTGCTTACCCTGGTCGTTCTTGAGATCGTCCTGGGCATTGATAACCTGATTTTCATCGCCATCCTGGCGGACAAGCTGCCCCCCTCGCAGCGCGACCGCGCGCGCATCCTGGGGCTGAGCCTCGCGCTGGTCATGCGCCTGGGCCTGTTGTCCGTCATGTCCTGGCTGGTCACGCTGACCACGCCGCTGTTCTCCATCGGCCCCCTGGCGCCGTCCGGACGCGACCTGATCCTGATGGCGGGCGGCTTCTTCCTGCTGTTCAAGGGCACCATGGAGCTGCACGAGCGGCTCGAGGGCGGCAGCCACGGCTCCTCGTCGGGGCCGCGCGTGTACGCCAGCTTCTGGGTCATCGTGACGCAGATCGTGGTGCTGGACGCGGTGTTCTCGCTGGACTCGGTCATCACCGCGGTCGGCATGGTGGACCACCTGGCCATCATGATGATCGCCGTCATCATCGCCATCGGCATCATGCTGCTGGCGTCCAAGCCGCTGACCCGCTTCGTCAACGCGCATCCCACCGTGGTGGTGCTGTGCCTGGGCTTCCTGCTGATGATCGGCTTCTCGCTGCTGGCGGAAAGCTTCGGTTTCAAGGTGCCCAAGGGTTATCTGTACGCCGCCATCGGCTTCTCGGTCGCGATCGAGGCGCTGAACCAGCTGGCGCGCCGCAATCTGCTCAAGCTGGATGCGCGCCGTCCCATGCGCGAGCGCACTGCCTCCGCGGTGCTGCGCATGCTGGGCAAGCGCCCGCCCGCCGACGAGCCCGACCTGCCCAGCGCCAACGCGCCGGCCATCCCGGCTTTCGGCGTGGAGGAGCGCAACATGGTCAGCGGCGTGCTGACGCTGGCCGAGCGCTCCATTCGTTCCATCATGACGCCGCGCACCGACGTGTCGTGGATCAACATCGACGATGACGCCGAGACCATCCGCGGCCAGCTGATCGAGGCGCCGCACAGCTTCTTCCCGGTGTGCCGGGGCTCGCTGGACGAGGTGCTGGGCATCGGCCGCGCCAAGGACCTGATCGCCGATCTGCTTACCGAGGGCAGGGTGCGTCGCAACCGGCTGCGCGATCCCATCATCGTGCATGAGGCTATCGGCATCCTGCGACTGATGGACACGCTCAAGCGCTCGCGCGGCCAGTTGGTGCTGGTGGCGGACGAGTTCGGCGCCATCGAGGGCCTGGTGACGCCGATCGACGTGTTCGAGGCCATCGCCGGCGAATTCCCCGACGAGGACGAGCTGCCCGACATCGTGGCCGACGGCGAGCGCACCTGGAAGATCGATGGCGCGGCCGACCTGCACCATGTCGAGCAGGTGCTGGAAACCGAAGGCCTGATCGACGAGGCCCAGGACTTCTCCACGCTGGCCGGCTACCTTCTGTCGCGCTTCGGCCATCTGCCCAAGCCGGGCGATGCCTGCGAGTATGAAATCCATCACGACCATTTCCGCTTCGAAGTGCTGGAGATGGACGGACGCCGCATCGCCCTGGTGCGGGTCGAGAAAAAGCCCCAGGAGCCGCTGTCCGACGAAGCGTCCCTGACCAACGACTAACCCTGGACCCGCCCATATCGTGACTGAAAATACCCTGTACCTTGTCAAGGCCTTCTTCCTGGGCATCGTCGAAGGACTGACCGAGTTCATTCCGGTGTCCAGCACCGGCCACCTCATCCTGATCGGCGACTGGATCAACTTCGAATCCAGCCAGGGCAAGGTGTTCGAGGTGGTGATCCAGCTCGGCTCCATCCTGGCCGTGATGTGGGTGTTCCGCGCGCGGCTGCTGCAGCTGATCCGCGGCACGCTCACCGGCGTGCCCGGCGAGGTCGCCTTCACGCGCAACCTGCTGATCGCCTTCCTGCCGGCGGCGGTGATCGGCGGCATCTTCATCAAGTCCATCAAGCAGGTCTTCTACCACCCGGGCGTGGTGGTGGTGACGCTGGTGCTGGGCGGCCTGATCATGCTGTGGGTCGAGCGCAAGACGCGGCATACGCCCGGCGACGTGCCGGGCGCGGCGGACGACACCGCCTCGGACGAGCGCGCCACCGCGCGCAGCCTGGAGCAGATCACCTGGAAGCAGGCGCTGGGCGTGGGCGTGGCGCAATGCCTGGCCATGATCCCGGGCACCTCGCGCTCGGGCGCCACCATCATTGGCGGCATGATCGCCGGCATCCAGCGCAAGACCGCGACCGAGTTCTCGTTCTTCCTGGCCATGCCCACCATGCTGGGCGCGGCGGTGTACGACATGTACAAGAACTTCGGACTGCTGACCCAGCACGACCTGTCCGGCATCGCGGTGGGCTTCGTCGCGGCCTTCCTGAGCGCGATGGTGGTGGTGCGGGCGGTGCTGCGCTTCGTGGCCAACCATACGTACCGCGTGTTCGCCTGGTACCGGATCGTGTTCGGCGCCGTGGTTGCCGCCTGGATCTGGATGGGGTGATGCGCCGCCCCGAAAGGGGCTCGCCGTCGCCCCGGAAGCCCTCCGGCACGGCGGCAATGGAAAAAGCCCGCGGGTGCGAGACCCGCGGGCTTTTTTTCTTGCGACGGGCGACCCCGCGTTCAGTCCTCGGTATCGAGGTCGTAGAACGTCAGGCCATCCTGATCGATCACCAGCCAGCCGCCGCGCGGCGGCTGGGCGTGATCGCAGTCCCAGTCGGGCAGCACCCAGCGCTCGCGCTTCTTGCCGTCGACCTCCAGCACGTGGCGGGCAGGGCGGTGCGTGTGGCCATGCACCAGCAGTTTCACGCCCGTGTCGCGGAAGACGGCTTCGATGGCGTCGGCGTTGACGTCCATGATTTCCTGCGACTTCATCTGGTTGGCGGCCTGGCTCTCGCCGCGCGCCTGCTGCGCCATGGCCAGGCGTTCCGGGATGGTCTTGGCCAGGAAGGCGGCCTGCCATTGCGGATCGCGCACCATGGCGCGGAACTGCTGGTACGGGGCGTCGTCCGTACAGAATTCGTCGCCGTGGGTCAGCAGCACCGAGCCGTAGTCCGTTTCCAGCAGAGCGGGCTCCGGCAGCAGCTTGGCGCCGATCGCGGCCGCCAGCTCCTCGCCCATGAGGAAATCGCGGTTGCCGCGCCCCAGCCAGACCGGAATGCCGGCGGCCGTCTCGCGCAACGCCTTCAACACCGTCGCCAGCCAGGGCGGGGCGACGCGGATCGCGTCGTCGCCGATCCAGGCGTCGAAGATGTCGCCCGGCAGCAGCAGGGCGCCCGCTTCCTCGCGAGCGGCCTGCAAAAAGGCCAGGAAGGCCTCTGACGTTGCCGGCGTGGCCGGCCCCAGGTGCAGATCCGAGGCCAGCCAGACCGGGCCGGTCAGCGCGATCTTATTCAAGAACTTCGGCCTTCTCGATGATCACGTCCTCGTTCGGGACGTTCTGGTGGAAGCCCTTGTTGCCGGTCTTCACGCCCTTGATCTTGTCGACCACGTCGGTGCCTTCGGTCACGGTGCCGAACACGGCATAGCCCCAGCCGTTGGGCGTGGGGGCGGTGAAGTTCAGGAAGTCGTTGTTGGACACGTTGATGAAGAACTGGGCGGTGGCCGAGTGCGGGTCGCTGGTGCGGGCCATGGCCAGCGTGTACTTGTCGTTCTTCAGGCCGTTGTTGGCCTCGTTCTCGATCGGGGCGTGGGTTTGCTTCTGCTTCATGCCGGGCTCGAAGCCGCCGCCCTGGACCATGAAGCCGTCGATCACGCGATGGAACACCGTGCCGTTGTAGAAGCCTTCCTTGGTGTAGGTCAGGAAATTGGCCACCGTCTTGGGCGCCTTGGCGGCGTCCAGGGTGATGACGATGTCGCCTTGGTTGGTGTGCAGCTTGACGCGGGGATTGGTGCTCATGGATTTCGTGCCTTCAGTGGTGGAGGGGGTGGAGGAGGCCGCGGGCGCGGCGCTGGCGAGCGCGGGCGCGACAGCGGCCAGCGTGAATGCGCAGGCCGTCAGGCGCAGCAGGCGCAGGGGAGAATAGCTCGACATCATTTGCCTTGTTTTTCCTTCAACATGGTTTCGACTTCGCGGGCCTTGTCCTGCATGCCCGGCACGCCATCGCTGGCGGCCTGCTTGTAGGTGCGCAGGGCCTGCAGCAATTGCAGGTCGCCCAGGTTGGCGCGCGCCGCGGCGTAGCCGGGATCGGCGCGCAGCGCCATTTGCAGGGCGTCCTGCGCTTTTTCCAATTCACCGCGACCCGCATATAGAGCGGCAAGGTTGTTCCAGGGTTCCGGCAATTCGGGGTAACTGGTTGTCATCTCGGTGTAGACGTCGATGGCTTCCGCCGTGCGCTGCAGGGCGGCCAGGGCGCGCGCGTGCTGGAACATCAGCTGTACGTCGGTGCCGCGCTGGCCCTTGGTCTCGGCCATGCGCTTTTCGATCATTTCCAGCGCCGCGTCGTTGTCGCCGCGGTTGAGCAGGCGCTCGATATGGTCGGTGACCTGCGACGCGGTCGGCGTCAAGCGGGTGTCGACGCCGGGCTGGGCGGCCTTGAGCACGTTGGCCAGGCCTTCCCAGCCGCCTTCGGGGGGGATGGGGTCCAGGGTGGTGCGGCTGGCGTTGGGATTGGCGGCGCCGCCGCCGGACATGGATTGGGCGAACGAGGGACCGGCCAGGCCGCCGGCCAGGGCCAGGGCGATCAGGGCGACGCAGAAACGCGGCTTGATAGTCACGTGGGCATCCGTTAAAAGTCGCGAACCGGCCGCGCTTACGCGCGCGGCCGGGCCGCTTGCTATACTTGTCGGTCGCCATTTTAGCCCCGGAACCGTTTCTTGCCGGAAGACCGGGCGGATATGGCGGACAGCCCCCTGGAGATGATCCTCCCGGCGACCTGGAGCACAGGCCGGGGCAGGAGCCGGCGGCTTGCGGCGCGAGATTCTCGAGCGTATCCGTGCCATATGGGGATGCCGCGCCGGAGTGCAAGACCCCGCGGCCATCCCGGAAACCCACACGAACCCAATAGCGCCATGCTGCAAATCTACAACACGTTATCGCGTACCAAAGAACCGTTCAAACCGGCCCAGGCCGGCCAGGTGCGCATGTACGTGTGCGGCATGACCGTGTACGACTTCTGCCACCTGGGCCATGCCCGCATGCTGGTCTCCTTCGACGTGGTGCAGCGCTGGCTGCGCGCCAGCGGCCTGGCGGTCGACTACGTGCGCAACATCACCGACATCGAAGACAAGATCATTCGCCGCGCCGTGGAAACCGGCCGCCGCATCGGCGAGGTCACCGAGTTCTACATCGACGCCATGCACGCCGACGAGCGGGCGCTGGGCGTGCAGAAGCCCGACCGCGAGCCGCGCGCCACGCAGTATGTCGGCGACATGCTGGACATCATCGGCAAGCTCGAACAGAAGGGCCTGGCCTACCAGGCCGATGACGGCGACGTGAACTACGCCGTGCGTGGCTTCGAGGGCTACGGCAAGCTGTCGGGCAAGTCGCTGGACGACCTGCGCGCCGGCGAGCGCGTGGCGGTGGGCTCGGCCAAGCGCGATCCGCTGGATTTCGTGCTCTGGAAATCGGCCAAGTCCGAGGAGCCCGAAGACACCAAGTGGGAATCGCCCTACGGCCTTGGCCGTCCCGGTTGGCACATCGAGTGCTCGGCCATGAGTAAGGCGCTGCTGGGCCTGCCGCTGGATATCCATGGCGGCGGTCCGGACCTGAAGTTCCCCCACCACGAGAACGAGATCGCCCAGACCGAGGGCGCCTTCGGCGGCGTGCTGGCCAATGTCTGGATGCACTGCGGCCCGCTGATGGTGGACTCGGACAAGATGTCCAAGTCGCTGGGCAATTTCCGCACCATCCGCCAGACCATCGCGCTGGATGACGCGCCCGCCGACCAGGCCGGCTATCGCGTCAATCCGCGCGAGGCCGAAATGGTGCGTTTCTTCATCGTGCGCAACCACTACCGCAGCCCGCAGAACTACACGCCCGACAACCTGGTCGATGCGCAGAACGCGCTGGACCGGCTGTACCAGGCGTTGCAGAACGTGCCCGCCGACGGCCAGGGCGTGGACTGGAACGAGCCGCAGGCCCAGGCCTTCAAGGCCGCGATGGACGACGATTTCAACAGCTCGGGCGCCGTCGCGGCGCTGTTCGAGCTGGCCTCCGAGGCCAACCGGACCAAGAGCGCCCGCAGCGCCGGCCAGCTGAAGGCGCTGGGCGACCTGCTGGGCCTGCTGCAGCAGGATCCGGCCGCCTACTTCCAGTCGACCACCCGCTATTCGGCCGTGGGCATGGAGCAAGGCGGCCGCCCGGCGCTGGACGCCGAGGCCATCCAGGCCCGCATCGACGCCCGCGCCGCCGCCAAGGCCGCGCGCGACTTCGCCGAAGCCGACCGCATCCGCGCCGAGCTGCGCGATGCCGGGATCGAGCTCGACGACAAGCCCGGCGGCGTGACGCAGTGGCGCCGGGCCTGATGAGCCGGCAGGAATAAGCCCGACATGTCCACCGCAGATACCCTGATTCCCAAGCCCGACTATTGGGAAGCCGCCGTCGCGCACCTGATGCGCCGCGACCGCATCCTCAAGAAGATCATCCCGCAGCACCCGGACGCCTGGCTGACCTCGCGCGGTACGCCGTTCGTGACGCTGGCGCGCGCCATTATCGGGCAACAGGTGTCGACCAAGGCGGCCGACGCCGTCTGGGACAAGTTCATCGAAGCCGCTGGCAAGCGACCCACGCCGGTGGCGGTGCTGCGCGTCGGCATCGACGGCCTGCGGCAGGCCGGCCTGTCGCAGCGCAAGGCTGAGTACGTGCTGGACCTGGCCGCCCATTTCGGCGAGCGCCGGGTGCATCCCGAGCGTTGGGCGGACATGGACGACGAAGCCGTCATTTCCGAACTGGTCGCGATCCGCGGCATCGGACGCTGGACGGCGGAGATGTTTTTGATTTTCAATCTGCAGCGACCCGATATCCTGCCGCTGGATGATCCTGGGTTGCTGAAGGCAATCTCGTTACACTACTTCAGCGGCGAGCCCGTCTCTCGCTTCGAGGCCCGCGAGGTCTCGTTGGCGTGGCAGCCCTGGCGTACCGTGGCGACCTGGTATTTGTGGCGCAGTCTGGAACCGGATCCGGTTCAATACTGACGTTCATCAGGCCGCCCATCTACGGAACCACACTACATGCGCAATACTTTCCTGGAATTCGAACAACCGCTCGCCGAGCTTGAGAACAAGATCGAGCAGCTGCGCTACGTGCAGGCCGATTCCGCCGTGGACATCTCCGATGAAATCGGACGTCTGCAGCAGAAGAGCCAGACGCTGGCCAAGGAGATCTACGCCAAGCTGACGCCGTGGCAGACGGCGCTGGTGGCGCGCCATCCCCAGCGTCCCTACACGCTGGACTACGTGCGCGAGATCTTTACCGACTTCCATGAGCTGCACGGCGACCGCATGTACGCCGACGACCAGTCCATCATCGGCGGCCTGGCCCGTTTCAATGGCATGCCCTGCATGGTCATCGGCCACCAGAAGGGCCGCGACACCAAGGAACGCGCCGCGCGCAACTTCGGCATGCCCCGGCCCGAGGGCTACCGCAAGGCGTTGCGCCTGATGCGCCTGGCCGAGAAATTCAACCTGCCCGTGTTCACCTTCGTGGACACGCCCGGGGCCTATCCCGGCATCGGCGCCGAAGAGCGCGGCCAGTCCGAGGCCATCGGCCACAACCTGTACGCCATGGCCGAGCTGAAAGTGCCGGTCATCGTGACCATCATCGGCGAGGGCGGCTCCGGCGGCGCGCTGGCGATCGCCGTGGGCAACGCCGTGCTGATGCTGCAATACGCCACCTATGCGGTGATCTCGCCCGAAGGCTGCGCGTCCATCCTGTGGCGTAGCGCCGAGAAGGCGCCCGAGGCCGCCGAGGCGCTGGCCATCATCGCCCCGCGCCTGAAGGACCTGGGCCTGGTCGACCGCGTCGTCAACGAGCCCGTGGGCGGCGCGCACCGCGATCCCCGCGTCATGGCCCGCCTGCTGCGCCGCGCGCTGGGAGACGCCCTGCGCCAGCTGCAGGGCATGACGCCCGAGCAGCTCGTGGAGCAGCGCATCCAGCGCCTGCTGTCCTACGGCGCCTTCCAGGAAGTGCGCGCCTGATCCGCGCGGGCGCCGGCCTTGCCGCCGGCGCCGCGGCCGAGGTCCACGCGCCCCGTTCCGCCATGAACACGCCGACCGCGCCCGACGCCATTCCCTCGGGCGCGCCGGCCGGTTCCCATTCCCATCCGCTTTCCCCGGCCCTGGCCGAAGCGCTGCGACAGGCGCTGGCCGGCCTGCCCGCGCGTCCGCCGCGCATGGCCGTGGCCGTCAGCGGCGGCGCCGATTCGGCCATGCTGGCGCTGCATGCGGCCGCCATCGCCCGGGAGCAGGGCATCGACCTGCTGCTGTTCCATGTGCATCACGGCTTGCAGGATGCCGCCGACGCCTGGAGCGAACAGACGCGCGCGCTGGCCCGGTTGCTGGGCCTGCCGGCGCACGAGGCGCGCGTGACCGTGGCCGCAGGCGCCGGCAAGGGCATCGAGGCGGCGGCGCGCGACGCGCGCTACCGGGCGCTGGCCGGGCTGGCCCGCGAACACGGCGCGCCGCTGGTGCTGCTGGCGCATCACCGGGGCGACCAGGCCGAGACCGTGCTGTTGCGCCTGCTGCGCGGCACCGGGCTGGCCGGCATGGCCGCCATGGCGCCGCTGTCGCGCCGCGACGAGGTCGACTACCTGCGTCCCTGGCTGGACCAGGACCGCGATGACATCCTGCGCGCCTGCGCCGCCTTCGAGGCGGCCACCGGCTGGCGCGCGGTGCAGGACCCGACCAACTCCGATCCCCATTACACCCGCGCGGCGCTGCGCGAGTTGCTGGCGCCGGCGCTGGACGCGCGCTGGCCCGGCTGGCGCGGCATCGTGGCGCGGCATGCGCGCCACATGGCTGAGGCGGCGTCCATCCTGGACGAAGTGGCGCGCGAGGATTTCGCCGCGCTGGAGCCGGGCCCGGACGGCGCCAGCTTCTCGTTGCGCGCGTGGCGCGAGCTGTCGCCGGCGCGGCAGGCGCAGGTGTTGCGCTGGTGGCTGGACGCCAATGGCGCGCGCATGCCTTCGGAAGCGCGCATGCGCGACCTGCTGCGCCAGCTGCGCGGCCTGCACAGCCTGGGGCACGATCGCCAGCTGCGCGTCGAGCAGGCCGGCCATGCGATCCGCTGCCATCGTGGCCGGGTCTGGCTGGAGCGCCGCTGAATCCAGGCCGGGCCTGGCTGGAACGCCGCTGTCCATGGGCCGGGCAGGGCGGTTTTGCGGGTAAACCCGAGGGAAAGTCCCAGGCTGCGCAAATTTTTACCGTGGCGCTAGAATATGAAGTTTTGCCCGTCAACATACTTGGGGCGGGTTCCCAGCCAGAGTACGAGATGTCCCTCATCGTTCACAAATATGGCGGTACTTCGATGGGCTCGGTCGAGCGCATCAGGAATGTGGCGCGTCGCGTCGCGAAGTGGCACGCCGCAGGCCACCAGGTTGTCGTGGTGCCGTCGGCCATGGCGGGCGAGACCAATCGCCTGCTCGGCCTGGCGCGCGAGCTTTCGCCCGTGCCGGATGGCCGCGAGCTCGACATGATCGCCGCCACCGGCGAGCAGGCCAGCAGCGGCCTGCTGGCCATCGCGCTGCAGGCCGAAGGCGTGGCCGCGCGCAGCTACGCCGGCTGGCAGGTGCCCGTGCGCACCGACTCGTCCTACACCAAGGCCCGCATCACCTCGATCGACGACGCGCGCATCCGCGCCGACCTGGACGCCGGCCGCGTGGTCATCGTGACGGGCTTCCAGGGCGTGGACGCCGACGGTCACATCACCACGCTGGGCCGTGGCGGTTCCGACACCTCCGCCGTGGCCGTGGCGGCGGCGATCAAGGCCGATGAATGCCTGATCTACACCGACGTCGACGGCGTCTACACGACCGACCCGCGCGTCGTGCCCGAAGCGCGCCGCATGGCGGTCGTGTCGTTCGAGGAAATGCTCGAGATGGCTTCGCTGGGCTCCAAGGTCCTGCAGATCCGCTCGGTCGAATTCGCCGGCAAATACCGTGTGCCGACGCGGGTGCTGTCCTCGCTGACCGACCCGCTCATCCCGCTCGAAGAAGAAATGCATTCGGGCACGCTGATTACTTTTGAGGAAGACGAAAAAATGGAAGCCGCCGTTGTCTCCGGCATCGCCTTCAGCCGCGACGAAGCCAAGATCACCTTGCTGGGCGTGCCGGACAAGCCCGGCATCGCCTTCTCCATCCTGGGTCCGGTCGCCGCCGCCAACATCGACGTCGACATGATCGTGCAGAACCAGTCCGTGGCCGGCACG
The DNA here is from genome assembly GCF_059760905.1 of Achromobacter sp. 1011811831. Taxonomy (NCBI): domain Bacteria; kingdom Pseudomonadati; phylum Pseudomonadota; class Betaproteobacteria; order Burkholderiales; family Alcaligenaceae; genus Achromobacter; species Achromobacter sp. 1011811831. The sequence continues at coordinate 16,610 of NZ_JCBANG010000074.1, read as the reverse complement.
ACCGACTTCTCGTTCACCGTGAACCGCAACGAGTTCGCGCGCGCCGTGGACCTGCTCAAGCGCGAGGTCATTCCGGCCGTGGGCGCCCGCGAGCTGTCCACCGACGAGAAGGTCGCCAAGGTCTCCATCGTCGGCATCGGCATGCGTTCGCATGTCGGCGTGGCCAGCCTGATGTTCCAGACCCTGTCGCAGGAAGGCATCAACATCCAGATGATCAGCACCAGCGAGATCAAGACCTCGGTGATCATCGACGACAAGTACATGGAACTGGGCGTGCGCGCGCTGCACAAGGCCTTCGGCCTGGACCAGGCGCCCGCCGCCAAGGCCTGAGGAACAAGGATCCAGCGCAAATTTTTTCGTGATTCGTACCCGGTTCCGGGCGAGGTCCGAAAAAGTCGTGCTAGAATCTCTTTCTCTTCGGAGACGTGCCCGAGAGGCTGAAGGGGCTCCCCTGCTAAGGGAGTATGTGGCTAAAAACTGCATCGAGGGTTCGAATCCCTCCGTCTCCGCCAGACGCCTCTTCGGTCCAGTCTGACTGGATCGAAGACAAAAACCCGCAACAGTGCAAGCTGTTGCGGGTTTTTCTTTTTCAGGCGGGGCATGGCCGTCTGACCTGTTGTTTGCGTATGCCGCGCATGTCTGATGTTGACGCATTGCCAACGGATCCTTCCGCATGCGCCGGCGTAGATTGAACCTTCATTGCAGACGCATGTGCAGAGTGCTTGTACGAACCTGCCTGCGCGGCTGCGCATGTCGCTGTTCTGACGCCATGGCATTGCGTGGCAGACTCTGGCGACTTGCGCAGTTTTCGAAACAACGCTATTATTCAAGGCTTGCTTTGAAACGCGCCCGTAGCTCAGCTGGATAGAGTACCTGGCTACGAACCAGGGGGTCGTAGGTTCGAATCCTGCCGGGCGCGCCAAGTTCTTGAAAGAGGGCCTGGATGCCGAAGCAAGTGGTATGCAGTGCGTAGTATGCAATTCGTAGTATGGCAATGCCGTGACGAATTGCCGGAAGTGCGGCGAATTATCTGATATAATTTTGCCTCTTCACCGGAGCGCCCGTAGCTCAGCTGGATAGAGTACCTGGCTACGAACCAGGGGGTCGTAGGTTCGAATCCTGCCGGGCGCGCCAAGTCTTGAAAAAGACAGATGAGAAGGCCTTTGATCATTGATCGAAGGCCTTTTTGTTTTGTTGCGTGGTTTTTGTCTTACTCTTGCCGGCCCGAGCCTAGCGTTCCAGCGTCTTGCCGTTGGCATCGCGCGATGCCGCGTCGGCTTCCACTTCCAATCCCCAGTTGCCCACCGTGTACCAGTCGTCGCCCAGCAGCTCGGCTGGATGCATGCTGCGGTCGGAGCCGTTGCCACAGGCCATGGCGTCGGCCGCGCAATAGCGGTCGCAGCCCCAGCAGATGCGTTCGGGGTGTTTGGGATGGAGCGGGAATTTCTTTGCCATGGGGTCTCCTCGTGCGTCATGCGAGCCTGGGGCCGCGCGCGCCTTGCGCCATGGCATCCCGGCCTGCTTGTCCCCAGACTACGCCGGGCATGCGCCGCGCCATTTGCGCTGGCGCAAGGACGCGCGGATTGTGCGCGGGCCGTATGCGGCCTCGCATGTTGTGCATTTGCGAGCCCCGCCTTATTCATGGTATAAACACGCCTCTTTAGCGCGCCCGTAGCTCAGCTGGATAGAGTACCTGGCTACGAACCAGGGGGTCGTAGGTTCGAATCCTGCCGGGCGCGCCACCCATATCGAAAGCGGCTTGATGACATTGCGCATCAAGCCGCTTTGCTTTGCGCCGAAGCCGCGCCGGCGCTTTCATCAGTCACTGACAGGATTGCCTCAGCACTCATGAGCCAGCTCGACATCCGCCACGCCGGCGTCGCCGACGCCGCCCGCATCGCGCCCTTGTTCGATGCGTATCGCCAGTTCTACGAGCAGCCGGCGGACGCCGCCGTCGCGCTGGCCTTCATCAGCGCGCGCCTGGAACGCGGCGAATCGGTGATCCTGCTGGCCAGCCAGGATGGCGCGCCGGTGGGCTTCTGCCAGATGTACCCGTCGTTCTGCTCCGTGATCGCCGCGCCCATCTACGTGCTATACGACCTGTTCGTCGCGCCGGCCGCGCGCAAGAGCGGCGCGGGCCGGGCCTTGCTGCGCGCGGCGGAGACGCATGCGCGCGAGCACGGCTGCAAGCGCATGGACCTGACCACGGCCCGGAACAACGCCACCGCGCAGTCGCTGTACGAATCGCTGGGCTGGGTGCGCGACGAGGTCTTCTACACCTACACCCGCGACCTGGCGGCCTGATACCGCGGCGTTGCGTCTGGCGCCGCGCTTACCAGACCTGGAACACGCGTCCGGTCTGCGCGCCTTCCACGCTGCGGCTGTAGGCCAGCGCCACGCGCTGGGCCGGCACCGCCTCGAAGCCCAGGAAGTACGGGCCGTAGCTGCCCCAGGATTCCTGCAGCACGCTGGGGCTGACGGCGTTGATGCGACGGCCTTGCAGTTCCACCGCCGCGCCGCGCACGAAGCCGTCGATGGCCGAGTTCACGGCCGAGGCGTTGGCGCCGTAGCGGATGGGTTCGGCGCTGACGATGCCGCTGGTCAGCGTGATGGAGCCGCCTTCGTTGAGGTAGTGCTGTCCGATCAGCGCCAGGTCCACCTGGCCCAGCAGCTTGTCGTGCAGGCCGATCTTGAACTGCTCGGCCGTCATTTCCGACAGGGGGCCGAAATGCAGGCCGCCCGTGGCCGACACGATGGCGTCGACCTTGCCGATGCGCTCGAACATCGCGCGGATGCTGTCGCTGCGGGTGATGTCGACTTGATGCTGGCCACTGTTCCTGCCGACCGCGATGATGTCGTGGCGCTGGCCCAGTTCCTGGACGATGGCGCTGCCGACGGTGCCGCTGGCGCCGATGAGTACGATTTTCATGGGATCTCCGTGAGTCTGGTTGCGGGCGCTGGCAAAAGGCCGGCGCATGCAAGCATTCTGGCCGCCCGATTCCTTACGAAAAATCCTAGAATGGTTGGAATACTTCATACCTGGAGTCAGTAATTCATGGACCGCCTGCTCAGCATGGAAGTGTTCGTGGCTGTCGTGGAGCTGGGCAGCCTGACCGCGGCGGCCGCGCTGCACGACATGTCGCCGGCCATGGCGGCCAAGCATTTGAAGAGCCTGGAGACGCGCCTGGGGCTGCGGCTGATGGTGCGCACCACGCGCCGCCAGAGTCTCACCGAGGCCGGGCAGGCGTACTTCGCGCGCTGCAAGGCCATCCTGGCCGAGATCCGCGATGCCGAGCAGGGCGCCGAGGCCATGCGCGAGGCGCCGCGCGGCAATCTGCGCATTACCTCGACCGTGTCCTTCGGTTCCTTCGCCCTGACGCCGGTCATTGCCGACTACCTGTCCACCTATCCGGACGTGAGCGTGGAGCTGTCATTGAGCGATCTGGTGGAAGACCTGGTCGCCTCGCGCTACGACCTGGCTGTGCGCATCGGCGAACCGGCGGATTCCGGACTGATCGCGCGCGGGCTGGGCCGCTATCAGATGATGGTCTGCGCGGCGCCTTCGTATCTGGAACGCTACGGCACGCCGGCCACGCCCGCCGACCTGGTCCGGCATCAATGCTTGGATTTCTCGTACTGGAGCCGTCGCACCGGCTGGCGCCTGGGCAATGGCGATGGCGGCGAGACGGGCTATCCCAGCGGCCGCTTCGTGTCCAACAACGGCCAGGCGCTGCGGCAGGCGGCGCTGGCGGGATTCGGCATCGTGCTGCAGCCGGAGCTGCTGCTGGCCGATGACGTGCGCGCGGGCAGGCTGACGCCGATATTGCGGCCCTATTGGCCGGTGGCGCGGCCGATTTCGCTGCTCTATCCGAAGGACAGGCAGGCGCTGCCCAAGCTCACCACGTTCGTGAACTTTGTAGTGGCGCGCTTCGCGCCCTAGTGTGCTGTCCCGCAGATACGCCCGCACGAAATCCACCCCTAGCCGCCATGGCGTCGTTGCAAATCCTCGTGATACCTACGGGTATCACTGCGGTTTGCGCCTAGCCCTGACGTCTATGGATGAATTTCGTCATGCGCACGTACCTACGGGACAGCACACTAGCAGGACCGGACATCAGCCGCGTCGTCGGTCGACCGCGGTCAGCGAAGTGCCGCTCTTGAGCAGCTGGTAGGTTTGTCCGCCCAGCCAGGCGACCTTCTCGCCGGAGCTGGTGCGGCAGACGCAATGCGTCCGGGGATCGAAGCGCGAGGTGCCCATGGCCGAGTAGGCGTCGGGGTCCGAGACGAAGCGCTCGATCCGGTATAGCGTGCCGTCCGGCGCGGTGGCCAGGACGTCGGTCAATCTTCTTGCTGTTCCGAGCATTTTTCCATCTCCCCTCATGCGCGGGCCATTCCCTGCTACGGCGCCGAAACCCTCTCGCCAGCGGGCATCAATGCATGTGTCCGCCGAAAGACGAGTCGTCGAGCTGTTCGGGCGATACCCCCAGCGCTGCCGATACCCGCTCCAGGATGATCTGGCGGGGGCGCGGCCGCGGCCGTTCCAGTTCGATATAAATGGAGTGGTCCACTCCAAGCCGGGCAGCCATGTCAGCGGTGCTGATGTTCAGGTGCTCGCGCCAGGCGCGGATCAGGCTCCAGTCGTTGCCGGTTTTCAAGTTGATCACAGCCAATGGTAACTCGGTCCTGGACGGAGGCTGCGCGGTCGGAGCCGCCTGCGTCCGGCAGGCGTCCAGCGCGGGCTCGGCGTCCGGATTCTGCTGGCGAGTCTCGCCCTGGGCATGCTGGGGCCGCACCGCCGTGTAGACCTTGCCGCCATCGACCTGGCGGTAGCGGTTGTCGCCGATCCAGGCCAGGGCTTCCCCATTGTCGAGCATGCACTGGCAATCCAGGTGATAGTCGCTGGGAATGCTCTCAAGCTTGGCAATGGTTTCCGTGGTCGTGGCATGCCGCACCACGCGGTGCAGGGCACCGTCGGGCGAGCGCACGAACACGTCGGGAAGTCTCCAGGAAAATGGAATGATGCTCTCCAGGGCCGGATGGTGTCTTGCCACTTTAAGTCCATCGCGAGCGCCCTGGAATTTGGGGTTTCCCCTCGTTTCGTGGCGGCTCGCGCGTAGCGCTCACAGGACTCGGCTACAACTTCACAAATCTTCACCGGCGCGAGGGCTATCATCCCCTGGTCGCCCTTGGAATCGGGCTTGTCAGTCGAGTATTGCAGATGGTCCCGATGCTTGCCGCCGGCCATGTCAACGGCCTGGGCTGGGATGGCGGGAATGCGCGCGGCAGGCGCGCAACGTCGTGGATCGCGGCCTTGCTGGCCTGCGCCTTGCATGTGGGCATCGGAAGCCTGATCTGGCGCGGCATGACGCCGTCGCCGATTCCGCCGGCCATGCCGTCTGATTCCGAATCCATGTTCGTGGAGCTGCTTGCGCCGCCGACTCCACGCGTCGAGCGCAGCGCGTCGCCACGCGGCGAGAGCGGGCAGGTCGCGGCGCCCGCGCGGGGTTCCGTGGAGACGCCGGCGGCGAAGGTGCCGCGAGCACAGCCCGAGCGCGCCGAGCCATCGCGTGCGCAGCCGTCGCCCACGCAGACGAACACTCAAAAAAACATGCAGACAGACACGCAGCCAGCAGCAGCGCGACCTCGCGTCCAGTCCGAGCCTCGCGCGGGCAAGCCGGCTGATGCGCCGTCCGCCGGCGCGCCAGCGCCTGCGTCACGCGATTTCGGTTGGCAGCCGTCGGACTCGGCCGCGCCCGGCGAACGGCGCGCGCGCGGCGAACCCGTGCCCAGGCTCGCGCCCAAGGCGCCGGCCGAACGCACCGTGCTGTCGCGCGAGATGGAGAAGGCCGCGCGTCCGCCTTGCCGCGATGCGCATGCATCCAAGGGCCTGCTGGCGCTGCCCTTTCTTTTGGCTGATACGGTCACGGACAGCGGCTGCAAGTGGTGATCGCCGCAGGCGCGGCAGGGCACGCATGATGCGCGTGGCTGATAGCCATGCGGGCGCCATGTGCGGATAATGCGCACGGCGTGGCCCGCGTTCGCGGTCGCCGGTTCAGATCCCCGCGCTTTGCAGCAACCTGGGCAGCACGTCGGCGGCCTGGCCGCGCAGATTGAACTTCACGCGCGCGTCCATCGGCGTGGCGGCCGGATTGACCTGCGCGACGACAGCGCCCGCGGCCAGCGCGCGTTGCGGCAGCTCCGCGGCGGGATAGACCAGGGCCGAGGTGCCGATGCTCAGCAGCAGGTCGCATTGCTCGGCGGCGAGCTGGGCCGCGCGCCAGGCGTCGGCGGGCAGGCTTTCCCCGAACCAGACGACGCCGGGCCGCACGGGACCGCCGCAAGCGGCGCAGCGCGGCGGCTCGATGCGGCGGCCTTCGTCCTGTTTCCCGTTCGGCGCGCCGGACGAGGCCGCGCTGCTTGTCACCCAGTCGGCTGCGGCAGCGTCGGCTGTCTCGGTATCGATTGCCGCAGTGCCGGCTGCCGAGGCGTCAGATCTCGCGGGCTCGCTGCGACTCCAGGGCGCGCGGCAATCGGCGCAGCGCGGCGCGTGCAGGCTGCCATGCAGATGCAGCACTTTCGGACTGCCCGCGCGCTCGTGCAGATCGTCCACGTTCTGGGTGATCACGGTGAGCGCCGGCGCATGCGCGGCCAGCCTGGCGATGGCCAGGTGCGCGGCATTCGGCCGGGCGCGCAGGGCCTGCTCGCGTCGCCATTCATACCAGCCCCAGACCAGGTCGGGATGGGCGCGGAAGGCCTCGGGCGTGGCCAGGGCCTGCGCGTCGAAGCGCGACCACAGCCCGGTGAGCGCGTCGCGGAACGTCGCGATGCCGCTCTCGGCGGATACGCCCGCGCCCGTGAAGACCACGGGCCGCCTGCTTTGCCGCAGGGCCTGCGCCAGCGCGGCGGGAATGTCGTGCTGCGGGCCGGTCATCGCGGACGGGCGCAAGCGGGGCGCGTGGGGAAGTCGGTGGCGTGGTGCATGTTCAACCTGATCGATGGTTCGCTACGCTGCCTGTACGCGGGCATGCCTGTCAAGCCGGGGAGCAATCGCCATGTTTGTTGCAATCGCCGCGAGCGGCGCATGGGCATTGCGCTTGCGGGGTCCCGAATCGTGGATACTGGCGCCAGGATTTTGGGAACATCAACGGGGCCAGGGCGGATTCGCCCGCCGCCCGACCTGGGAGACTAGCAATGCCTGAACCGATCGCGGGCCTGGACCGGCTCCGTTCCTTCATCGCCACCGCCACGCGGCTGGCCGGCCCGGCGGGCCTGGCGCAAAGCCCGGCGCTGGAGTCCGCGTTCGCGGAGCTGCTGCGGCATGATGACTGGCTGCCCGAGGCCTGTACCGTGCCGCATCCACAGTATTACCAGCAGTACCTGCTGCATTGCGACCCGCTGGAGCGTTTCTCCATGGTCAGTTTCGTCTGGGGGCCGGGCCAGAGCACGCCGGTGCACGATCACGAGGTCTGGGGCTACGTGGGCATGCTGCGCGGGGCGGAGATCAACCAGCGCTACGTGCGAGAGGCCGATGGCGGCCTGCGGCCGGCGGGCGCGGCATCGACCCTGATGCCGGGCGACGTGGAGCGGCTGGCGCCCGAGGAAGGCGATATCCATCAGGTATTCAACGCGCATGCCGATCGCGTGTCGATCAGCGTGCACCTGTATGGCGGCAACATCGGCGCGGTGTCGCGCCATGTCTATGATCCGGCCACCGGCGTGGCCAAGCCCTTCGTGTCGGGCTATTCATCGACCAGCGTTCCCAATCTCTGGGACCGTTCGCTAGCGGTGCGGGCCGGGCTGGCCGCCTCGGCCTGACAGGCGCGACCCCAGGGCGCGCGGACCTGTCCGCGCTTGACGTCTCATGCTATGGTCTCGTCCTAAATATTAGGAAAAAGACGATATGGACAAGACGCTGCTCAAGGGGCTGATGGTGCTGGAGGCGGTCACCGACGTGGACAATCCGCCGCGCACCATCGACGCGCTGGCCGCCCGCGTGGGACTGACCCGCAGCAATACCCATCGCACGCTGCAGACGCTGATCCATGCCGGCTATGTGATCAAGGACGACGAGGGCGGCGGCTATCGCGGCGCGGTGCGGCTGTTCGAACTGGCCGCGCGGCAGCTGGCGCAGCTGGATGTGCGCAAGCTGGCAGCGCCCTACATGCGCACGCTGGCCGACCAGACCGGCGAGACCGTGCACCTGTCGGTGCTGGACGGCTTCGACGTGGTGTACGTGGACAAGATCGACAGTCCGCAGCCCATCCGCGCCTATTCCATGATCGGCGGACGCGCGCCGGCCTACGCCGTGGCCACCGGCAAGGCGCTGCTGGCCTATCAGTCCGACGGCTACGTCGAGCGCTATGCGGACCAGTTGCAGCGGCACACGCCGGTCACCATCGTCACCATGCCGCTGCTCAAGGACGAGCTGCGCAAGGTGGTGCGCGCCGGCTACGCTATCAATCGCGGCGAATGGCGCGAAGGCGTGGGCGGGCTGGCCGTGGCGCTGTTCAACAGCCTGGACCAGCCCGTGGCGGCCGTGGGCATCTCCGGTCCGCTGGACCGGCTCAGCGCGGCCCGGATGAAGCAGCTGGCGCCGGACGTGGCGGCCTGTGCGCAGGCGATATCCCAGGGCATGGGGTATCGCGGCGGCTTCCTGGGGCAGTAGCGCCGGCGTCCGCGAGCGCGGCGGCGATGCGCCGCGCCTGGTCCCGCGCCAGGCGGGCGTTCACGTCCATGGACGTGGTCCAGAAGTAGGTGCCGCCCGCCAGGCTGCCCAGTACGGTGATCGCGGCTTGCGCGGCGCCGCCAGCGTCCAGCAGGCTGCCGCTGGCGTAGTCCAGCGCCAGCCCGCCATGCGGATGCGCCTGCCCGTGGCCGTCGCGCAGCAGCGCCGACACCAGAGGGTCGGCGGCGCCGGCCGCGTCGACGGAGAAACTGGTGGCGTTGATCAGATAGCGGCTGCGCAGCTCGCGCTCGCCCGCCGGCGTGCGCAGGCGGGTCACGAAGCCGCCGGCGGCGTCATGGCGGCTGTCGACGTAGCCGCTCAGCACCTCGAGCTGGCCGGCGCGGAACAGCGCCTGCAGCTTGCGCGCGTTGCGCATCGGAAAGTTGGCGCGGCGCGCCATCCACAGCGCGCGCCATTGCGACTGGAAGCGCGCGCGCTCGGCGTCCGGCAGCAGATGCCAGATCAGGTCCACGGCCGCGTTGGTTGCCGCGGCCACCGCCTGCCATGGGCGCGCGCCGTGTTCGGAACGGCGGATCTCGTCGTCCAGCGCGGTCCGCGCGTCGCCGTTACCGCCCAGGATGTCTTCGGCGTCGATCGTGCCGCCCAGCGCCCGCACCTCGCGGTCCAGCGCCGCGGCGATCCGTTCCAGCGTCAGCGCGCCGCCGTGCGCGTTCGCCAGTTTCAGCGCGCCATCGCGGCTCAGTTCGGCCAGGCCTTGCGGCGGGGGCCGGTTATGCGGACTGCGCACCGAGGGCAGCCGGCCATTGCGTGATGCGCAGATGAGCGGACCGCGATGCCCGGCCTGCTGCAGCGCGGCCACGGCATCGACCGCGCTCAGGCTGGTGCCGATCACGCAGACCGTGGCGTCGGGCGCGATGCCGGCCGCCAGCTCGCTGACCGGATAGGGGCTGTTGAAGTAGCCGGGCGTGGCTTCCAGCGCCGGGAAGGCGCGCGAGGGCAGGTTGCCGTTGCACAGCGCCACGCGCCGCGCCAAACAGGGCTGTCCCGATTCCGCCAACACCCGCACGCGTCCGTCCGCCAGCGGCGTGATGCCGGCGACGCGTGCGCGCACGTGTTCCAGCGTCACGCCTCGGCCTGGCGCCAGCGCGCGCGCCCGCTCGTAGGCGTGGGCCATGTAGGCGCCGAACAAGGGCCGGGGCAGGAAGTCGCCCGGATCGATCGCGCCTTCCACCCCGTGGCCGGCCAGCCAGGCGGGATCCTGCCGGCGCAGCCAGTCCACGAAATCCAGGCGCTCGTCGGCCAGCGCCGACATATTGCCAGCCGGGATGTTGAGCAGGTTGCTGCGCAGATCGTCCTGGTAGGCGCCGCCCGGCCCGGGACGCTCCTGCGGTTCGTACAAGCGCAGGCTGAGCGGCCGGCCGCCGCCGGCGGGCAGCGACAGCAGAAACTGGAGCAGCAGGCTGACGCCGACCGATCCGCCGCCGATGATGGCCAGGTCGACGGCCTGGATGTCGCGCGTGTCGGGGGCGGCCGTCATTTGGCCGCCGACAGGCGCACGACCTCGGCCCAGCGGGCGGTCTCCTGCTGCAACATGCGCCGGGTGTCGGCCGGCGAGGTGGCGACGGCGTCGGCGCCGAGCTTCTGCGCCGCCTGCTTCACCGATTCCATCGCGGCGGCCTTCTGCATGCCGGCCGAGAGCTTGTCCACGATGGCGGCCGGCGTGCCTGCCGGCGCCAGCAGGGCGTAGGTGGTGGCCACCGAATAGTCCTTCACGCCCTGTTCGATCAGCGTGGGCAGCTCGGGCAAGGCCGAGGCGCGCGTGGGCGTGGTCACGGCCAGCAGCCGGATCTTGCCGCTGGCGGCCTGCGGCAGCAGCGCGGGCAGGGTCTCGATGACCATGTCGATCTGGCCGCCGAGCAGGTCGGTGATGGCCGGCCCGCTGCCGCGGTACGGCACGTGCATCAGCCGCGTGCCGGTGACCACCTGGAACAGCTCGCCGGCCATGTGCTGCGAGGTGCCCGGCCCGGCCGAGCCATAGGTGATGGAGCCCGGCTTGGCCTTGGCCAGCGCGATCAGTTCCTGCACATTGCGCGCCGGCACCTTGCTGTTGACCGCCACCGCCATGGGCATGCTGGTCGCCATCGACACGCCGACGAAGGCCGTGCCGAAGTCATAGCCGGGCTTGTCGGGCATGGCGGCGTGGATCGCATGGCTGCCCACCGCGCCCATCAGCAGCGTGTAGCCGTCGGGGGCCGACTTGGCCACGTACTCCGCGCCGATCTCGCCGCCGGCGCCGGCCTTGTTCTCGACCACCACGCTCTGGCCCAGATAGTCGCCCAGGTGCTGGGCGTAGATGCGCGCGGCGGCGTCGGTGGCGCCGCCGGGCGGGAAGGGCACGACCATGCGCACGGGCTTGCCGGGCCAGGCGTCGGCCGCCTGCGCGGGGCCGGCCGCCAGTCCTAGCGCCAGGGCGGCAGCGGCGAATACGGCGAGTGTTCTCATGACTGTCTCCTTGGGGGGATGCGGACCTTCCTGCTCGGGGTCGATCCTTATGTGTCCTAAAAAATAGGACTTGAATTTCAATAAATGGTTTACCTAGAATTCCACACGGTGATATGCTGGTCAACGATTAAGCAGTGGACCTAGGGAATGCTCTAAGCCTCATAGGAATTTCCGGTATGGCCAGGCAAGCAGGCCGCCCATGGTGCCATTGCCGGATTCGTCGCTATAGATTATTTTCCGTATCCCAAATATTGAATTTTCATAACGAGAGGTCAGACATGACACCCAGTTCGGCGCTGGCCGGCATCACGGTGCTGGAGATTTGCAATGTGGCGGCGGGGCCGTTCTGCGGCATGCTGCTGGCGGACATGGGCGCCGACGTGATCAAGGTCGAGAACCCGGACGGCGGCGACACGCTGCGCAGCTGGCCGCCGATCTCCGACGGCTACAGCGAGAACTTCGCCTCGCTCAATCGCAACAAGCGCTCAGTGACCTTGAATCTCAAGGACCCCGGGGACCTGGAACTGGCGCGCGAGCTGGCGCTCACCGTCGACGTGCTGATCGAGAACAACCGGCCCGGCGTGATGGACCGGCTGGGCCTGGGCTACGAGGCATTGAAGGCGCGCAATCCCCGGCTGGTGTATTGCTCGATCTCGGCCTACGGCCAGTCCGGCCCGCGCGCGCAGGAAGGCGGCTTCGATCTCACCATCCAGGCCATGAGCGGCATCATGAGCGTCACCGGCGAGGCCGGCGGCGAACCCGTCAAGTGCGGCGTGCCGCTGGCGGACTTCTCGGCCGGGCTGTATGGCGCCTTCGCCATCGCCTCGGCGCTGCGCGCGGCGCAGGCCAGCGGGCAGGGCGCGCACATCGATGTGCCCATGCTGGGCGCCACGCTGGGCATCGCCGCGCTGCAGACCTCGGAGTTCTTCGGCAGCGGGCGCGATCCGGTCAAGCTCGGCTCCGCCCATCCGCGCAACGCGCCCTACCAGGCGTTCCGCTGCAAGGGCGGGTACTTCGGCATGGCCGCCGGCAACCAGGCGCTGTGGAAGAGCGTGTGCGCGGTGGTCGGTCGCGACGACCTGCTGGCCGACGCCCGTTTCGCCGATACCAGCCTGCGCGCCCGCAACCAGGACGCGCTGCGCGAGATCCTGGAAGCCATCTTCGCCGGCGACGAGGCCGCGTCCTGGCTGGCGCGCTTTCGCGAGGCGGGCGTGCCCTGCGCGCCGATCAACACCTATTCGGAAGTGCTGGCCGATCCGCAGGTCGAGCACATGGGCTGGGTGCAGCCGCTGGAGCTGCCCAACGGCGTGCGCACGCGCACTTTCGGCCTGCCTGTGCGTTTCGACGGCCAGACCACGGCGCTGCGTCGCCGCCCGCCCGCGCTGGGCGAGCACAACGAGGAAGTGCTGGGCGCGTTGCGCGCGCGGCGCAAGGAGACGGCATGAGCGGCATCACGGAAACGGACGGCCTGCGGGTCGAGCGGCGCGGCGCGCTGCATCTGCTGACGCTGGCGCGCCCTGACAAGATGAATGCGCTGTCGGCCGGGCTGGTCGAGGCGCTGATCGCGGCGGTGGACCGGGCGCAGGCCGAACAGGCGCGCGCCATCGTGTTCCAGGGCGAGGGCCGCAATTTCAGCGCGGGCTTCGACTTCGGCGATTGGGAATCGCAGAGCGAGGGCGACCTGCTGCTGCGCTTCGTGCGCATCGAGATGCTGCTGCAGCGCGTGGCGGCTTCGTCCTGCCTGACGGTGGCGCTGGCGCATGGCCGCAACTTCGGCGCCGGCGTGGATTTGTTCGGCGCCTGCAAGTGGCGGCTGGCCGCGCCCGAGGCCAGCTTCCGCATGCCGGGGCTGAAGTTCGGGCTGGTGCTGGGCACGCGGCGCTTCGCCGCGCTGGTGGGCGCCGAGCGCGCGCGGACCATCCTGGAACAGGCCGCGACCTTCGACGCCGAAGCGGCTTTGCGCGACGGCTTCGTCAGCCGGCTGGCGGCGCAAGACGAATGGCCGGCGGCGGCGGACGAGGCGCTGGCCGTCGCGTCCGCGCTGACCGATGCGAGCCGCGCGCAGCTGTACGCCGCGCTGTCGCTCGAGGCGCCGGACGCCGACCTGGCACGGCTGACGCGCTCGGCCGCCGAGCCGGGGCTCAAGGCCCGCGTGGCCGCCTATTTGCAGGCCCGCTAGCCGCGCGGCGGGACAAGGAGACAAGATGGGTTCGGGATACAACCAGAAGAACAAGCAGCGCACGCTGGCGGAACTGGCCGCCATGGTGCCGGACGGCGCCAGCATCGCGCTGGGCGGCAGCTTCCTGCATCGCGGGCCGTTCGGTTTCGTGCGCGAACTGATCCGGCAGGGCAAGCGCAACCTGGAACTGATCAAGCAGTCGCCCGGCTACGACGTGGACATTCTGTGCCGCGCCGGCGCGCTGCGCCGCGTGCGCGCCGGCATCGTGGCCATGGAAGGCAACTTCGGCCTGGCGCCCTGGTACCGCAAGGCGATCGAGCGCGGCGAGGTCGAACTGGAAGAGCATGCCTGCGCCAGCCTCACGGCCGGCCTGCGGGCGGCGGCGTTCGGCGTGCCGTTCCAGCCCTGCGGCGGCCTGCATGGCAGCGGCCTGCCCGAACTGAATGGCTGGAAATGCATCGACGATCCCTACGGCAGCGGCCAGCGGACCTGGGTGGTGCCGGCGGTGCGGCCGGACTTTGCCGTGATCCAGGCGTCCGAGATCGACGCGCAGGGCAATGTGCGCGTGAGCGGCACCGCGCACTGGGACCGCATCATGTCGCGCGCCGCCGGCAGCGTGTTGGTGGTGGCCGAGAAACGGGTCGACAGCGCGGTGTTCGAGGCCCAGCCCGAGTCCACGCTGGTGCCGTATTTCATGGTGCAGGCCTACGCCGTGGCGCCAGGCAGCGCCTGGCCTGGCTCATGCTGGCCGGCCTACGAGATCGACTACCCGGCCGTCGAGGCCTACATGGACAAGAACAGCGAACTGGCCGCCCACCTGGCGGCGGCGCCGGAAGCGAAGGAGGCCAGCCATGGCTGAGCAATGGTCGGGCTTTTCCTACATCGTGACCAACCTGGCGCGCTTCATCCGCCCGGACGAGATCACCTTCAGCGGCGTCAATTCCACCATGCCGATGCTGGCCTGCCTGCTGGCCAAGCGCGCCTATGACTGGGACTACGTCTACATCAACGTGGCGGGCGGCGTGGATCCTAGGCCCTCGCACGTGCCGCTGTCCAGCTCCGATCCTGTGCTGGCCGAACACACGGCGTCGATCTTCGCCAACGAGGATTTCTACGACCTATGCACGCGCGGCCGCATGGACCTGACCTTCCTGGGCGCGGCCCAGATCGACGGCGAGGGCTGCGCCAACAACTCCTGCATCGGCGACTGGCACGCGCCCAAGGTCCGCCTGCCGGGCGGCGGAGGCGGCGCGGTCATGCTGCCCACGGCGCGGCGCGCCTGCACCTGGCGCACCGAGCACTCGACGCGCACGCTGGTGCCCAGGCTGGATTTCGTCACGTCCTGGGGCGGCTTTCACGGCGTCGTCACGCCGATCGCCGTGTTCATCAAGCGCGACGGGCGGCTGGCCTTGCAGTCCTGGCATCCGGGGGCGAGTCTCGCCGAGGTGCGCGAGCGTACCGGCTTCGAGTTCGACGCCAGCGGCGCCGCGCCCACCGAGCCGCCCACGCCGGCCGAGGCGCGCGCCTTGCGCGAGCTGGATCCCGACGGCCAATTCGAACGCGATGCGGCGGTGACGTTGCGCTGAGTAGGACCACCCCCGAGCGCTGGCGCGCTCCCCCCTCAAGGGGGCGCCGCGATGGCCCGGCAGAGCCGGATCCATGCGGCCCCGATCGCCTGGAGACACTGGTATGAACGACACCGATGCCACGCTGGTGGCGGCCTACGCGCGCAGTTGGACCCGGCCGGACCGGGCGCGGTTGCCCGCCCTGGTCGCCGAAGACGCCACGCTGGACTACGCGGCGCTGCATGAGCGCGTGGCCCGCGCCGCGGGTGCCTTGCGCGCGGCGGGCGTGGCAGCGGGCGACTTCGTCGCCGTGGCGATGGAGCGTTCGCTGGAGCAACTGATCGCGATCCTGGGCGCGATGGCGGCAGGCGCCTGCCCGTGTCCGCTGGAACCGCGCCTGGCCGATGAGGAAACCGCGCGCCGCGTCGCCGCGGTGGGACTGGCCTGGATGCTGCACGACCCCGCGCACGCGGGCACGGCCGCCGCGTCCGGGCTGCCGGCGGCCCGCCTGCTGCCCGCCGAGCGCCTGGCGCTGGGCGAACCCGCCTGGGCGCAGGCGCTGGCGCCGGACGCGCCTGCGCTGCTGCTGTTCACCTCCGGCAGCACCGGCCATCCCAAGGGCGTGCTGCTGAGTCATCGCGGGCTGATGAACAATGCGCGCGGCGTGCTGGCGCATAGCGGCCTGACGCCGGACGACCGGCTGCTGCATGTTATGCCGCTGCATCACACCAACGCGCTGAACAACCAGGTCTTCACGCCGCTGCTGGCCGGGGCCCGCGTGGCGCTGGCCGCACGCTTCCGCGCCGAGGACATGCCGGGGCTGCTGGCGCGCTGGCGGCCCACCATCATGACCGGCGTGCCGACCATGTACGCGCGCATGCTGGACCTGGCATTCGAACCTGCCAGCCTGGCGGGCCTGCGCTACGCGCGTTGCGGCTCGGCGCCGATCACCGAGGCGCTGCACCGGCGCATCGAGGCTTTCCTGGGCTGCCCGCTGCTGGTGTCCTACGGCCTGTCGGAGGCGACCTGCACCTCGACCATGAATCCGCCCGGCGCGCGGCGCGTGGGCACGGTGGGCACGGTGCTGGCCGGCCAGCGCGTGGTCCTGCGCCAGCCCGACGGCAGCGCGGCGCCAGCTGGCGGCGAGGGCGAGATCTGCATCGAGGGCGACAGCCTGATGCTGGGCTATCTGGGCGCGCAGGGTCAGGCCGGCGTGGCGGACGGGCGGCTGCACACCGGCGACGTGGGTCGCTTCGACGCCGACGGCTATCTGACCATCACCGGGCGCATCAAGGACGTGATCATCCGTGGCGGCGAGAACATCTCGCCAGCGCTGGTGGAGGGCGTGGTGGCGGCGCTGCCCGGCGTGGCGGCCTGCTGCGTGGTGGGCGCGCCCGATGCCGACCTGGGCGAAGTCCCGGTGGTCTTCGCGACCCGCGCGGCCGGCGCGCCGCAGGCGGACGAGGCGGGGATCCGCGCCGCCGTGCTGGCGGGCCCTGGGCGGATCTATTTTCCTGTCTCTTTTTCACATCTTTCGCTGGCGACGGTTTAAACAATGTGGAGAAGTTGTGGGGGTCGGGGTCTTTATAAAATAAAACAAGATGTGTAAATGTTGTTATGATGCTGAATCCTGACAATGATATCGTACTATTGTAGGCCGCATAGGATCATACACGCA
>NZ_JCBANG010000073.1:0-34291 GCF_059760905.1 Achromobacter sp. 1011811831 | reverse complement strand
GTGATCATGGTGCCGCCGGTGTAGGTATTGTTGGCGGTCAGGACGGTCGTGCCGCTGCCCAGTTGCGTGACCGAGCCGGTACCGCTGATGCCCCCCCCATGCGCATAGGTATTGCTGCGATTGAAAATCAGGCTGCCGTTGTTGGCGACGTTGCCGACAATGCCGCCGGCCGTGGATCCGCCCGCGCCCGAGCCCAGCTGCACGGTGCCGGCCGAGATCGTGGTGCCGCCGGTGTAGGTATTGTCAGCCGTCAGCACCGTGGCGCCGTTGCCCTGTTGCGTGACCGAGCCCATGCCGCTGACGGTGCCGCCGAAGACGTAGGTATTGTTGCGGTTGAACGCCAGCGCACCGTTGTTGGCCACGTTGCCCAGAATGCTGCCCGTCGCGCCGCCCGCGCCCAGTTGCAGTGTGCCAGCCGTGATCGTCGTGCCGCCGGCATAGCCATTGTCCGCCTGCAGCGTCAGCACGCCCGTGCCCAGCTTGGTCAGCGCGCCGCTACCACCGATGGCGCTGGTCACGCCAAGATCGGTGGCGCGGCCCACCACGTTGATGCCGCTATCCACGCCCAGCGTGATGGCGCGCGCCGTGCTGAAGCTCGCGGTCGCGGCGAGCGTGCCGCCGTCCAGCGACAGCGCGCCCGCCGCCGCGCCAAGATTGAGGTTCTGCGATACCTGCAGCGTGCCGCTCTTGACGGCGGTGCCGCCGGTGTAGGTATTGACGCCTGACAGCGTCAGCGTGCCCAGGTCGGTCTTGACCAGCCTGGCCGCGCCCGCCAGCGTGGCGGCGACATTGGCCGTGTAGCCGGCGCCGCCGGCAGAGCCGTCGCCGACGCGGACGTCCGCCTCGTTCGGTCCGCCGCCGGATACGGCCGAGCCCGCCAACGTCAACGCGTCCGTCGCGGCGTTGTTGACCAGGGCGTAGCCGTCCACGGCAAACTGCATGCCCTGGACCTGGAGGGCAGTGGAGCTGTCCACTCTCACGCTGCCGCCCTGTCCGGTGAATACGGCGAACGCATCCTGGCTCCAGGCCGCGTTGACCATGCCGGTGGTATTCGCCCAGTTGTCGCTGGTTCCCGCGCCGCCCGCCCTCCAGGTGCCGGAACCGCCATCGATCAGGCCGTTGTTCTTGGGCCCGGCATCGCCGTCCCAGTAGTTCAGCGTCAGCCCGTCGGCGTTGACCAGGTTGACCTGCTTATCCACCGAGGTCTGGATGAAATAATTGCCTGACACGGACATCGTGCCCAGCGTCAGCGAGCCGCTGCGCGTGCCGCCGTAGTTGAAGAGCCGATAGACGCCGGGACCGAAGGTGCCGCCGGTCGAGGTCGACACATTGAGCGTGCCGCCAAGCGCCAGATTGCCGCCCACGGTGGTCAGGTCGTTCAGCGTGCCACCCGCGACGCCGGCCTGGCCCAGCGCATACGACAGCAAGGATCCGCCCTGCAGGGTCAGGTCCCCATCGATCGTCAACGTGCCCGCCACCGCGCCGGCCCCGCCCGGGGCCAGCGTGCCGCCGGACTGGATCGTGACATTGCCGCCCAGCCTGCCCTTGCCGCCCAGCGTTGCGCCGCTGGCGACCGACGCCGCGCCCTTGCCGGTTTGCACGCCATTGACATACAGCGTGCCGGCTATCACCGTCGTGGGACCGGCGTAGCTATTGTCGCCGGTCAGGGTGGCGACGCCCGAGGCCATTTTGCTGACGCCGCCCGAACCGGATATCTGGTTGCCGAGGTTGAACGAGCCGCCGCGGTTCAGCAGCAGCGTGCCATTGTTGGTGACGGCCGATCCGCCTGGCAAGCTGCCGGACACGCCGCCATTGCCCAATTGCAGCGTGCCGGCGGCGATGAAGGTGCCGCCCGCCCAACTGTTGCCGTTATTGGTCAGCACGATGGTGCCCGCCCCGTCCTTGGTCAGGGCGCCGTCGCCGGAAACGACCTGGGTCAGCGTGCCGGTCACGCCGGCATTGGCGCTGAGCGTGCCCTTGCCGCCGGCCACGCTGACCCCTCGGCCGCTCGATAGGGTGAAACTCTTGTTGAACGCCAGCGCGCCGCCATTCAGTATCACGTTGCCGATACTGGCGCCCAAGGCGTTGTCTGCACCCACCGCGATAGTACCGTCCTGAATGTACGTCGCGCCCTCGTAGGTGTTGGCCCCGCTCAGCGTCAGGACGCCCCCGCCCATCTTGTCGACTTGGCCGATGCCGCTGATCGTGCCCGCATAGCTGCCGACATCGGGCTGGTTGAACAGCACCAGGCCGTTGTTGGTCAAGATGGGCGGCAGGCTTTGCGCTCGTGCTTCCAGTGTGGCGTCCGGATGGACCCTGATCGAGCCATTGAAGTTGCTGCTGTTGCCGGTCAAGGCCAGCGTTCCTTGCACGATCTGGGCCGTCAGCGCAGCGCCGCCGCTGTCGTTGTCGATGGCTCCGGTCAAAGTCCACTTGCCCTCTCCAATTTTAGTCAGCGACTGAAAATTGGTGATGGCGCCTGTCAAGGTATCGTTGGAGCTCGGCTCTCCGAGCAGAATCATGTTGTTGGTGCCGCCTCCGCCATTGATGCTGCCGCTGATGGTGGAACCGGCATACAGTCCAAGCGTATCGTCGCCGGCACCGAAGATCAGGCTACCGTGTACGCTGGCGCCAACGTCGTTGATGAAGACGACATCGCCACTGCCGCTGTTGCCGATGACGTTGCTGGTAATGCCATTGCCCGCCTCGATGACGCCCCCGTTGTGGATCGAATTGGGTGCAGTTGTCGTCTGGTCCTGGAACCAGATGGCGGGCGCGTTGCGGGCGGAGATCAGTCCCTTGTTCAGAATTGTGTTGCCGCCTCCCATGACATGGATGGCCACGCCCGTCGTATCGGTGCCCAGCGCCTGGACCTTCGCGTCTTTCGAAATCGTGAGAGTGCCGTCGCTGTTGAATTCGATCGTGTTGCCGCCAGCCGCCCATCCTCCGGTGACCTGAGGGTTCGCCAAGGCATTGTTGCTCACCACCGCGCCTTCCTCGAGCAGGATGATCGCGTTGTCCCCCAGGCTGATGGCATGCGTGTTGCCCACCGTCAGCTGGGCGCCGGGCCGCAGCGTCACGGACTGGTTGGCCGGGCTGCCGGCGCCCTGGCCGCCTATTCTCCCGGTCGACGGATTGGGCGCGCTGGTATCGCAGATGGTGGTGACGCCGGTAGTGACACAGGCGGCATGGGCAAGCGGACCGGGCAAGCCGCCGAACAAGGCCGCGCCGATCAGCACGCTCAGGCGTCGCGGCGCCATGACAAACGACTGCTTCCGTACTTGCATGCCAGCCTCCAGCCCGACGATGAACCGGGGAGGCAGGCGAATCGGCGCGCGCAGCGCGCCTACCCGGTGGCGAGTCGACGCTGCCGGATTCGCGAGAAATCTCCGCGGAACAATTCAGGGGGGAAATAGTTAATAAAAAACAAAATGCGATCTTTGATTAACTTTGGCATGCGACATGAACACCAATCAATAGAACGGAGACAGGAAAATAATATTCTTATTATTAATTCAATCATCTCAACAAAATTACTACTGAATAACCCGAAACTCGGATAGGAATACTTCTTCGAGCGCCCAGGCTTACGCCGTCGTTTGTCGGACGAAATCAGATTTTCCACCATAAAGTGCGATCAGGAATGGAAAAAAACCCCGCCCTTCCGAGGCCCTGCCACCGTCCCTGATGTCTCCACACGCAGGAATTTTCCTTGCGATTATTACCCTCACTCGAATATCACCTCCGGCAAATTATTCAGGATTATCAAAAAAACAGTCCAGCCAATAGGCAGTCCCGTAAATCCGCCCCGTGGCTCATTGACAATGATGGCAACGCCCATGCCCGGCCAATTCCGGCAGGCACGGGCAGCGCTGACACGCTCAGGTCGACGCGCCGCGAACCGCCCGCGCCATGCCGCCCACGGTCTGTGCCAGCGGGATCGATCCCGCCCAATGCTCCGCGGCAGGATCCGTATCCATGCCGATATGCCCGCTGTTCAGACCGCGCGTCATCTCGATGAATCCTGTCAGCGCCGCTGGTGAAAAGCCCGCCCCCGCCATCGCCCCGGCCCAGCCGGCCTGCGCCAGCACGTCGAGCCGCAACGGCTTGCCCAATTCGGCGGCCAACGCCGCGGCCACGTCTTCCGGCGAATAAGGCCGCGGCCCGGACACGGTGATGGCGCGCGCGCCGGTCCATTGCTGAGACAGGAACTCCGCGCCGGCCCGGCCCACGTCGGCCGCCGCCACCATCGGGATGCGCCGTCCGCCTGGGGACAGGAACGATGGCAGCGTGCCCGTGGCGACGGCCTGTCCAATCATCGGCGTCCAGTTCTCCATGAAATAGGCCGCCCGAACGAACGTCGCCGGGATCCCGCTGGCCAGCAGGCGCTGTTCAAGCATCCGGTTCATCCGTATCCAGCCGCTGCCGCTGGCAAGATCGGCGCCGACCGAAGACAACGCAACCAGCTTGGGCACGCGGGCGGTCACGGCGGCGCGCGCCACGGTCTGGGCGATCCGGTCGGCAAGTTCGAACAGATCGTCGCGCCCGTACTGCTGCGGGCTGACGACATAGGCGCCGCGCACGCCCGTTAAGGCACGCGTCATGGCATTCTCATCGGTCAGGTCGGCCTGAACGATCTCGGCGCCGCTCGCGGCCCAGGCCCCGCCGCTGGCGGGATCACGCAGCACCACGCGCACGGGCAAACCCGCGCGCAGCAGCGCGTCGGCCGCGGCGGCTCCGGTGCGGCCGGTGGCGCCGAACACGGCATAAGGCAGCGTATTGCTCATTCTTGAAACTCCAGGTCAGGGAAAGCCTGAAGCTTGCGGGCTGCGCTACCATGCGTCCATGGCATGAAGTGCATAATGGACATGCATTAAATGGATTTGAATTCCATCGACCTGAACCTGCTGAAGTTCCTCGACGCGCTGGCCCAGGAGCGCAGCGTCACGCGCGCCGGCCTGCGTCTCGGGCTGAGCCAGCCCGCCGCCAGCCGCGCCCTGGGCCGGCTGAGGGCCATGCTCGACGACCGCCTGGTGGCGCGCGGCCAGCACGGGCTGGAACTCACGCCCCGGGGCCAACAGCTGGCCGGCCCGGTCAGCCGCCTGCTGGAATCCGCCCGCGCCATCGTTTCGCCGCCGTCCTTCAATCCGGCCACGGCCTCGGGCCGCTACACCCTTGCCGCGCACGACCACCTGGCGCTGCTGATCGTGCCGGGATTGATGGCGCGGTTCGCGCGACTGGCGCCCGGACTGGACCTGGACATCGCCCAGCCCGCCGGCGACAACGTCCGCCGGGTCGCCGACGGCGCCGTGGACCTGGCCGTGGGCGTGTTCGACGCGCTGCCCGCCAGCCTGTACAGGCGTGCGCTGTACGAAGACCGGCTGGCCTGCGTGCTGCGCGCCGGTCATCCCGACGCCGCCGACCTGGACCTGGATGGCTACCTGGCGCTGCGCCACATCGTCGTCACCATCTCCGGCGTGGGCGCGAGCCCCGTGGACGCGGCCCTGTCGGCGCGCGGCCTGACACGGCGCGTGGCGCTGCGCGTGCCCCACTTCCTGGCCGCCGCCATGATGACGGCGGACAGCGACATGGCGCTGACGCTGCCCGGGCGACTGGCGCGGCGGCTGGCGGCCACGCTGGCGTTGCAAGTCGTGGACCTGCCCCTGCCCATGCCGCCGCTGTCACCGGCCATGATCTGGCACGAGCGCTTCCAGGACGATCCCGCCCATGCCTGGCTGCGCGGACAGATCGTAGAATCCGCGCAGGCGGCGGCCGGCGCTTGAAGCAAGGCGCCAGCCCGCCATCCTCATCCCGAACCTCGAACCCGCGCCGGACCCAAAGCCCGCACCTCCTTGCATGACACCCATCTCCCTGCTCGACTTCCTGCGCCTGGGCGCCTTCGGTCCCTGCACGCCCACGGTCCACTGCACGCCCGAGGACGTGTTCCTGGCGCTGGGCGCGCCGGAAGAGGCCTACGCCCCCGGCGACCTGGACCGCGCCTATGTCGCGGGCGACGCGCGCTGCTTCCCGCTGATCGTGGCCTATGGCGACGTGGAATTCCATTTCGCCGCGCCGACCGAGCTGACGACGCTGTTCGTGGACAGCTTCAGCGGCCGGCGCGGCGCGCCCGACGGCGGACCGCTGAAACTCGCCGATCCCGGCCCGCTGCGCGAGGGCACGTCGCTGGCGCAGTTCGAGGCGGCAGCGGCGGCGCTGGGCATCGGCATCCGCTCGATCCGGCCGTATTCGCCGCCTTATGCCTTCGTGGCGCTGACGGAGGGCGGCGTGGAAGTGGGATTCGAGCATGACGACCCGGACGCGCAGGGTTCGGAGCCCGTGTTGCGGTGGTTCTGCTGGACGCATCCCAAGCCCTAAAGAACGCGTCATTGCCGCCGTAGGTAACAGGTTGCGGCCCATCGCAACCATGCCTCCACAGCCGGAATGACACTCCCATGACACCGAATGATCTGTATGCGTTTCTGTCCGACAAGCGACTGGTAGACCTGATCGAGCGCGTCAAGATTTCCGACGACTTCCTGGACGTCGTCTCGCTGACCGAAACACAGCACTCCGACATGCTGGCCTGGTGCCTGCATCCCAATGAAGGCCACGGCCAGGGCGATGCGGTGATCAAGGATTTCCTGATCGCGGCCTACGAGGCCGGGCAGGAAACGAACAAGTTCGCCAACAAGATCTTCTTCGAAACGTGGACGCCAGGAAAAATCCGCACGTCAAGTTTCGGCTCTGCCTTCATCGCCCGGGAATTCAGCCTCACCACCGCTGACACGAGACGGGGCCGCCTGGACCTGTTCCTTATCGATCCCGGCAACAAGATCATCGTCACGATCGAAAACAAGGCCGGAGCCTCTCTGACCGAAACACAGCTCAGCGACTACTATGCGGCCGTGTCGCAGCAGATCAGCAATCGCCGGGTCTTCTCCGATTATCAGTTCGCCTATATCGTCGTCGACCGCGACCTCGCGGACTATCCCGAAGAGCATCTGAAATCGTTGGGCAACAAATGGGCCCTGCTCGACTACGGCTGGCTCGAAGCATCGGCCAACCGGGCCCGATTACATCTGGAGCGCAACAACGAAGCAGCCCAGTTGCTCATGGCGTATTGCCAGAAGCAGACTGGGTGGCAGAGTCCAAACGAAAAGCAGGTCAACGAGCTTGCCGCGGAACTTGCTTCCCAGCATGAAGCCGTCGTCGAAGCGATCCGCCTGCAGAGAAAGGTCCAGCCCACGGAGTGGACGCCAACGACGTTTGGGGACCAAACGGGCGAACTGCTGCTGTTCATCCAGCAGAACCGCCAGCTGTGCGACCACCTGGTCCAGTCCCGGGGCATCGCGTCCGTGCGGGTCGGACTGCGCAAGACCCTGCCGCAGGTCAAGCACGACGAGGTGGAATACAGCCGGACCTGGCTGCGCTTCGCCACGGCTGAGATGGAATCGCTCATGGCCGATGGATACTGGCCAATTTTCCTGAACGTGCGGCGCGATACTCAAAGTGACGAAGCCAACACGCGATTCACCATCAGGCTGATCTGGGTGACGGGCCAGTTCCACAAGGACAATTGCGACGTCGAAGCGCTGCGCCAGCACATGGCGAAGGTCTTTCCGGGCCTGGACAAGTTCGGAGGCAGCGAGTATCGGCGCCTGGTCCTGGCCAGCAAGCTCAACACGGCCGACGCCATCGGCAAGGCAAGGCAGTTCGCCGCCGAGATAGACAACGCCATCGCCGCCGCGCGCAAGAGCGGAATCATCCGGGGCTGACGAAGACGCCCGGACATGGAGACACGCCTGTGCCGCTGGCACAGGCGTCCCGCAGCTGCGGGCGTGTCGCAAAAGCTCGTAGCCTGACACCTTTGGCAATCCTTCCCGCCCCGGCGGGCGGCCGCGCCGACGTTACAATCCCCGGGCAGCTTTCCCCAACGCCTTACCCGCCTTCCCCCATGTCCAACCTCATCGTCCACGGCGGCACGCCCCTGCGCGGCCGCGTCGTTCCTTCCGCAAACAAGAACGCGGTCCTGCCCATCCTGTGCGCCACGCTGCTGACCGATCAGCCGCTGCGGCTGAACGGCGTGCCGGACATCACCGACGTGCGCAAGATCCTGGACATCTTCCGCGCCCTGGGCAGCCAGGTGAAGCTGGACGAAACCACCCGCGTGCTGGACCTGCACCATCGCGACACGCGCTTCGACGCCGCCGTGCACCGGCTGCCCGAGGAAATGCGCTCGTCCATCATGCTGGTGCCGCCGCTGCTGGCGCGCTTCGGCGTGGCGCGGCTGGAGGACAACGTCAAGGGCTGCACGCTGGGCGTGCGCGAGATCGATCCGCACGTGGACATCTTCCGCTCCTTCGGCGGCCAGGTGGAACGCGCCGACGGCTCGCTGCTGGTGCGCAGCAGCGGCCCGCTCCACCCCACCCATCACTGGCTGGACTATGCCTCGGTGACCACCACCGAGAACTTCGTGCTGTGCGCGGCCGCCGCGCAAGGCGAATCGACGCTGACCAACGCCGCGTCGGAACCGCACGTGCAGGAATTCTGCCGCTTCATGGCGATGATGGGCGCGGACATCGACGGCATCGGCACCTCGCGGCTGGCGGTGCGCGGCGGTGCGGCGCTCAAGGGCGGCGAATTCACGTTCGAGGAAGACTTCCACGAGATCACCACCTTCCTGGCGCTGGGCGCGATCACCGGCGGCGACGTGGTGGTGCGCAACAGCACGCCGGGCAATTTCCCGCTGCTCGATCGCACCTTCGCCAAGTTCGGCGTGCGCATCGAGCACAAGGACGGCTGGTCGCGCGCGCAGCGCGACGGCCCGCTGAAGGTGCAGACGCCCTTCACCAGCAACGTGCTGACCAAGGTCGAGGCCGCGCCCTGGCCGTATTTCCCGGTGGACCTGTTGCCCATCTTCATCGCGCTGGGCGTGTGCGCCGAGGGCAACGCGATGTTCTGGAACAAGGTCTATGACGGCGCGCTGGGCTGGACCGGCGAGCTGTCCAAGTTCGGCGCCCACGTGTTCTCGTCGGATCCGCACCGCGTGGTCACCTTCGGCGGCAATGCGCTGACGCCTGCCGTGGTCGAGAGCCCCTACATCATCCGCGTGGCCATCGCGCTGTTCATGGTGGCCAGCAGCATCAAGGGCCGCTCCGAGATCCGCAACGCCACCCCGATCCGCCGCGCCCATCCGCGCTTCGTCGAGAACCTGCGCAGCCTGGGCGTGCAGGTGGAGTGGGCCAACGAGGAATGACGACGGCGTGGCCGGCGCAAGCGCCGGTCCCTGCCGTCCGCCGACCGGCCGCTATTCCTTGGCCGTGTTGCGGTCCACGCTGTCGTTCACCCAGCCCTTGGCCTTGCCGGTCAGGGTGTCGCGCTTTTCCTTGGCCTTTTCATACAGCCAGCGCTCGATGTCGGAACCATCCTCGCTTTCCGTCAGGATCGCGGTGGCCGTGGTGCCCACCAGGTCCGGCGCGTAGGCATAGGCATTACCCTTGCCGTAAGGCACGCGCAGCTTCATCTGCCCCGGCGCCGGGATCGGCGCCACCGCGCCGGCCTTCTCGGCCAGCTCGGATTCGGGAATGAAGTCGCCGGCCCGGGCCATGCCCAGGTCGAAGGTCTTGGCCAGCAGCGCCGCGCTGGTCCACTTCTGGTTTTCAAACGCCTTGGCGCTCAGGTCCACGCTGACGGTCAGGCGCTTCTTGTCGCCAGGATTGCGAAGCGCGCCCGACTGGCCGTAGAAGACGCGCACCGGCTTGACCTCGAACTCGATGGGCACCTCCATCGGTTCAGGCAGGACCACCGCCTTGCCCGCGCGGTCCAGCAGCGGCTTGCCGGTTTCGTCCTGCAAGGCCTGCGCCGGCACGGTCAGCGTCAGGTAGCGGATCTTCAGCTCGGCATAGAAGGTCGGCGCGCGCTGCAAGGCGTAGCCCGCCTTCGCGATGGCCAGCGCGCCGTTGATCTTCTCCTTGTTGATGTCCCAGACTTCCCGCAGCTCGGGGCTCAGCGCCGGCTCCGCGTCCGCCTCGCGCACGAGCACCAGACACTTGAGCGGCATCCGGTAGAACTCGCCCTGCTGGCCGGCGGACGGTTTTTCCAGCGCGTAGAAATTGCCCGTCGCCTGGAATGTGGTCGACGCGGTGAGCTGGCGCTGGCGCTCGCTCATGACCTTGAGGAAATAGTCGTAGCCCGCATCGATCGCGCTGGCCGCCGCGCTCTTGATCAAGGGCGCCAGCAGGACCGGCAACAGGATCGATTCCTTGCCGATCGCCGGATCCAGCGGGCAGCTATCCAGCAGGAAGGCGCGCGCCGCGCCCGGCGCCCTGGGCGGCGCGGACGCATCCCCGCCGTCCTTGGCCGCCGGCCCCGCGCAACCCGCAAGCATCCCCAGCGCCAGGACCAGCCCCGCGCCACGCCTCACCGTCTTGTCCATCTTCCCTCTCCCATGCGCGTTGATTCGCGTTGTCTTCATTTTTCAAACAGCTTGCCCACCGGAAATTCCGCCAGGTTGACCGCGGCCTGGCTCCACAGGAACGCGGTCTTCTTGTCCGCCACGCCCTGGCAGGCGCTTTCGGCGCTGCCCGCGCCCGTGTGGATGCCGAGCAGGTAGGCGCGCACGCCGCCCGCCTCTTCCTGGAATTTCAATACCGGCGCGCCGCTGACGCCCGGCCCCGTCTGGCAGCTGTGCGCATAGCAGCTGGCGTTCTTGAAGCGCACCATCATGCAGCCGCCCGAGTTGTCGTAGCGCACATCGTCTCCGCCGCCCTGCGCGATGCGCTTGGCGATGTTGCCCGCCAGTTCGCCATGGAAGCCAGGCACGACCAGATCGGTGACCGCGTCGCCGCCATCGGGCAGCGCGGCCGCCACCTGCGCGTTCGCGGTGTTGCCCAGGTCCGCGGGCGCGGCGAGCCGGATGAAGGCGATGTCCGCGCGCCCGTCGTAGTCGGCGGCGGAACGCGCGGACAGGGAGGCGCCATCCACGTCCAGCACGTCGCTGGCCTGGGCGAAGACGCCGGGTCGGCTCACGGAATAGGCTCGGACCACCGATGGCGCCACGCCGGTCATGCGCCGGCCGGCGGCATCCTGCGGAAAGAAGCAATGCCGGGCCGTGACGATGAGATCCGCGCGCAGGGCCAGGCCCGTGCAGGGCAGGACCAGGCCGGCATCGGCATAGGGCGCGATGCCGATGACGAACAGCCGCCGCTCCATCCATTCCCGCTGTCCCGCGGGCAGGTCGCGCAGCCCGGCCGAACAGGCGATGTAGCGTTGCGTCAGCTCGGGGCTGACCTGCTGGAAGCCGTCCTGATCGCGGCGGATGCTGGCCGCCATCTCGCCGATCGTGCCGCCGCAGCGCTTCGTATAGTCGTCGAAGCGCTGCTTCGCGTCGGGAGCGGCCTTGCCGGGCGCGGCGCCGGATCCGGTCTTCCGGTTCTTGACGCACCAGGGCAGCAGGAAGGACTTCGCCGTCTTCAGCAGCACATCGCCGGGCTTGGCCCCGTCCTCGCAAGGCACCATGTCGGCCGCCAGCGGCCCGAGCTGCGCGACGATCTTGCCGATCGCGCCGTTCACGCCCATGTTCCAGTCGATGCCGGTCGGCACGCGGCCGTAGGCGGCGGGCGACAAGGCCGAAGCCGGGGCGGCCGGAGCGGCGGGCAATGCCGGCGCCGCGCCGGGCGCCCGTCCGCGCAGATCGATCTCGCGCAGCTGGCCGCTGCCCTTGTCCAGGCGCACCAGCGTCGCGTCGCGGCCCGCCAGGCCGCCCGCCATGCCCGCCTGGATATCGCGGCTGGCCGGGCCGGCAGGCTGCGCGCATGCCGGCTCGCTGACGATGCCGCTCACGGCCAGCAGGACCAGGCCGGGCAGGCCCGTGATGGACCAGGCCCGGCCGCGCTCGCGGCGGGCGGCCCTGGGCCGCTCTGGGGAAAATGCCGGCATGCCTTTGGAGGCGGGTATGCGCTTCATGGGCCTAACTCCTGAATCACGTCATTGGTCGAGATCCGAAGCCTTCTGTGGGAACAGGCGAGGCAGGCACAGCAATTGGCGTCTTTATACCCAGAGCATGTTGCAAAAGTCTATTCGGGAGTTCATATCCCCTGCCCTGGCGCGCCTTGCGCGCGCAACATTGGTTCCTCTCTTCGTTCCTAGCCTGGTTCCCCGCCGCCCATGTCCTTTCGCATCGCCCAGGAAGATCCCGCGCAGCCCGCCGTCGCCGCCATGCTGCGCAACGGCGAGGCCGAGTCCGACCGCCTCTACCCGCCGAAAAGCAATCACCACCTGCCGCTGGAGGCGCTGCGCGATCCGGCCGTGCTGTTCCACGTCGCGCGCGACGCCGACGGGCAGGCGGTCGGTACCGGCGCCATCGTGCTGCATGGCGACTGGGCCGAGGTCAAGCGCATGTGGGTGGAGCCGCCGGCGCGCGGCATGGGATTGTCGCGCCTGATGCTGCAGGGGCTGGAAACGCGGGCCCGCGAATCGGGCGTGCGCTGGCTGCGGCTGGAAACCGGCGTGGAAAGCCACGCGGCGCTGGGTTTGTACCGCAAGGCGGGTTACGCAGAACGCGAGCCGTACGCGGATTACCGGCCGGATCCGCTGAGCGTGTTCATGGAAAAGGAATTGCGCGCTGCACCCGCGCAGGCATAGCGCAACGCGGACCTAGCCGTCCGCGCCGAAATGCCACGCATCGGGAAACTCCGTGTCTTGCCGGGTGCTTTGCCGCATGGTCGAACCGCATTCGACACACAGCCATATCGTTCCCATTTTCTGACGCCCATAACCCGCACCCCGGTGCACGGTTGCCCGATGCACCAGGCTCGGGTGCGGCGCCGTTGAAGCAGGTTGCCCACTCAGTAGCAGGCATTGCTGGCAAGCATTCATCTGGCCTCCGGATAAGCGCGTCATTCGTCGATGCACAGGGACAAGACAAGCAGCAGCACGCTGACGCCGCTCCCGCACAACGCCACCACGATCTCGTAAGGCGACGGCACGAACACAACCAGCCATGCCGTCGCAATCGAGGTGGCGATGCAGCCCACAAGTGCAATCGCCTCCATGACATCTCCCGCTTGGGTAAGGAATGAGAATGGATGTTCTCGGTACCCTATCCGGGATCGCGGCTTGCGGCCTGTGAAATACCGGCGATCTGCTTTGTAGTAGCGAATCCTGGCCGCGTATTGCCGGGGCCGGGAAAAACCGGCCTGCCGTACCGGATTTCCAAACGGCCGCCATACATATATCCAACCCACGTCAAAAGTCAAAGGAAGCGGACCAAGCTCCAGCGTCGCACTCTGTTGTCCTCAATACATTGAATGCTCGCGCCCTGAAACAACCCTGCAGGCACCCGGACGATCAATCCACTCGTCCTGGCAAGGCGCGCTTTCCAACGACACAGACAAGAAAGGAATCTCATGATGCGACATCTGATCTCCCTGTTGGGAGCCTTGATTTTTTTTGTTCCCCCGACGATTGCTACCGCGAAAGCGCCTGAATCGGCGAAGGCCGCCATTGCCGCTTCGCATCACACAGGACGAGACATGTGGGAGCTCTACGCCGATACCGTCCAGGACTGCGGCGGCTCAGGACGGCCTGCCTTTCTGTGCTCGGGCATCATGATCCGGGTCGCCACGCCGGGATCGACCTGGAATGTCTGGGATCTATCCCCCGATGACAGGCGTTCAAATGGTGTCTCGTTTTCTTATATCCGGCGAGATTCAAAATTCTCCGATCTGGGAGAAAGCGGATACACGGTATTCCCCTTGTTCGGCCAGTATGCCTCTCCGACCAAGAAGCACACCATGCAGGTCCTCTGCGCATTTCCGCGGGATGCCTGGAGCAACTGGCGCGGGCTTTCCGGCTGTGGCGCCTCGCAGCGCTTCCCAAATGAAAGCGGAATGTGCCAGGAACAAGGCATCCACACCGCGCAACAATGGATTGCGCACTACAGGAATGCCCCCTCGCAGCCCTGGTTCTATCAATGCGCCTTTGATGAACGCATGCATTCCAACGAGCAGACTGCTTACTCGTTCCAGCAGGCGCTATACGCGCAGCAGTTGATGGGAACGGACTTCTTCAATGAGAGGAACGAACTTCGAATCAGCATCGACAATTGGCCCGCCAATCCCGCCGATCTGCCCATTCAGTCGTTTTTCTATCGCATCGACTCCAGAAATCCGGGGCTGGGATTGATGAATTCGCAAACCAGCCAGCGAAACTACTACCAGCAGACGGGCTTGTTTGTGCCCATCATTCGGATCACCGTTCCGACTGATCCGACTCAAGACTTCGAATTCAACTTTATAGCGACGGATCAAGTCGTAACGCCCCCGCGCGCTCCGGCCAAGTAGGGCCAGAAACCAGGCCCTGTCCGCGCGTCAACACTTGCGACATATCGCCCAGCCATTTGTGCTGGGCGATATATATTCCGGCCGAAAAATCCCATTCGCAGCCGCCATGGCTGCCTCTCCCACCGTTATGGCCTGCCACGGCGACGCCCGCAATCGCGTTTCCGGGACAGAAACCCATGGAAATCAAGGCCCTGAACGACAAGAGGGCGCTACTTTCACATCCACCTATAATTGCTCCCGGATTATGGGAGCACCATTGTTCAATGATTATTCTAAATACAAGCAACGCCAGCAATCTTTGGAAGAAAATACACACTTCCGTCCGCGAGCATCGATTCGAATGCTGGGAGTACCTGCCCAGCGGCCAACTGGCCCTCTTCAAGTGGCCAACCCGGCACACCAAGCTGCTGATGTTTCCCAGCATCAACAACCGGCAGAACAGGCTCGTCCTGCTGGACCAGAATGGCAGCATCCCCTGTTCGAGCGACTGCCTGATGCGCCACCAGGAGGATTTTCTGGATCGGCTATCGCAACAATTTGCCGACATTATCGAGTCCACGGAAATCGTGGACACGACAGCCATTTTTCACAGCGCCTGACTGGCCGATTTCCGGAAAAAAATGGATATTTGCCCGGTGTAAACTCCCGATCGCCCAATTTTGGGCTCAATGAACCACCGCGTCCCGCAACCGGGACGCGACGAACCCGATGACACATACGCAGAATCTTGAATTTCCGAAACGCCAGATAAAAGTGCTCCGTACGGGCGCGCCGTCAATTCTTCTAAGCTACGTACTGGCCGCGATGCTGGCGGCCGGCGCCTTCCTCTTCATCTGGCTGCAGGGGCCCGGCATATGGCGGGACTGGCAGATCCAGAATGATCCAGTCGTTGTCGAAAACGCGACGATGCGCAATGCCATCTGCAAGGTCCGCAAGGGGATTTTCTACAACTGCACCGCCGATGTCGGCTATGCCGTGGAAAAGCGCCGCTATCAGCACACCCTGGATCTCTCGTTCGTGACCTTCCATTCGGGCGACTTCAGTGCCGAAGTCGTCCGGTCGGCTTCCAATCCCGAGTTGGCCACGCTGGATATCGGCCTGGACATGCTCTGGAACCGGATTGCGGTCATGGTGCTTTTCTCGGGCTTGCTGCTCGGAGCGGGTGTCGTGCTTCTGCTGACCGGCAGGAAAAACAGCGCGACCAGGACCTTGCAAGGCAAGCTGGTTATGCTTTCCGGGATCAAGGCGACGATCAAGAACGAAAGAAAGGTTTTCGGCAAGACGATCATCAACTTCTCCTGCCATATCGATGGCAAGGAGCGCGACTTCGCGAGTGCATTCCAGAAGGGTGAGGAGCCGTTCTATCTGGACCGTGAAGAACATGAAGCGCTTGCCGCGCTGCCTGCTGATGGTAGTGTGCCTTTCTTGCTGGATGGGGGGGTGCTGCGGCTGGAGTTGACGGAAGAGGAACGTAGCAGCCTGCGGACCAGGGCGACATAGCGCTCTACTCGGAGGCCGGGTGACGGTAGAAAGAACGATAAAACCCCGCCACCCGCTTCGATATCTCCTCTGTGAGAGCGTCGCGGCCAAGCAGCGGCATGCTCTCGTTGAGGGATTGCTTTGCTAAGAAGTCGAGACTCACAGACAGCTAGATTGTCGAAGCTATCAAGCGCATTGAAGCCTGCCTTGCGGTGGCCCTGACCTGTGCTTTCCATATTTCCGCAATGCCCGAGATTTCGACTGGAATCACAAGAGTATGTCCCGGGTCTGCCGCCAACTCGAGTTGAACCGACGAATCGAGCTGCGCAAACGGCTAGTCCGGAAAGCAAGTACCCGCGCCTTTGACGGCACACATCGACGTGAACCAGGCGTGGGCGAGATGGACCTCATGCATGACCAA
The DNA here is from genome assembly GCF_059760905.1 of Achromobacter sp. 1011811831. NCBI lineage: Bacteria > Pseudomonadati > Pseudomonadota > Betaproteobacteria > Burkholderiales > Alcaligenaceae > Achromobacter > Achromobacter sp. 1011811831. Next base: position 18,049 of record NZ_JCBANG010000073.1, on the reverse strand, counting down.
GCTCGCCAATGGGCATGGCATCCGAATGCTAAACGTGATCGATGACTTCAACCGAGGAGCATTGGGCAGGGGGGGTCAACTTCTTGCTCCCATCTGAGCGCGTGATTCGTACCCATAAGAGAATCATCGGTTGGCGTCAAAGACCAGTGGCCATTCGCTGCGATAACGGTCTGGAATAGCAAAACTCAATCGTTGTCGAATCCTGGGGGATTTACTCCAAGACACGATCGGCCATGGCCGCATGGCATTTCTGCTCCTGGCAATCGTTAAAAATTGGAGCTCACCTTGTGCCGAACCACGAACGAACTGCATCGGCCATGCGTGGGCACAATAGCCGCGAGCAAACTGAAGCTGCATCTCTCGTCACAAGAAAAATATACGAGAATTGAAAATCCCTCTTCAATCGACGCACATCAGCGCACATAAACAATAAGAAAAATCCCAAACTCACATCCAACCGAACTTCAGCAAGAGCAACATATATCCACCCATTCACGACAACGCAAAGTACAAAAAATCCCACAAACCTCACACATCGGAGGCCCCCCCCTAATAATCAAACCTTCCAACCAATACCAATCAATCATCAGCCTTCTAGGAATAAATATGCAAGACAATGGTAATTCCAAGGATCTCTACGCTGTCATCACCTTCGGCCCCGTAGCAGGCGGGAATGATACTTTTTACTTTCTAGCCGCAGATACCTCCAACCCCCCGATTGGCAGCCTGGGCTATCCTGTAAGGGTTTTCGAAAACCTCCCGCCCGACGGCATGACATGGATATGGAAGGTCGAACACCAGCAATTCGATGACAATACCTTTACCTTGGTCGGATCTAAATATGAGGGGCTAGGAATGTATATCACTCCAGATTCCCAGGTATATCTCCGTCAGCTTCCCCCTTCGGACCGAATCTTGATCCTGCACAGCTTCACTCCGACGGATAAACATCATTACACAGGAACTGTAACTGTAAAATCACGAACCAAGAAACTATACGTACTGCCTGGCGGAACTCTAACCGCTCAATCCCTTAATTACATCGATCCGGATGGTCTTGGCACGGATCAAGCAACCATCCTCTTCTATCACATCTAGTCGATGAAAATTAGAATATTCAACAACGGAACTTGTCATCTCAAGATCCAGACTTGAATACCTTCTGAAAACCTTCATCCTCTAATCTCAACCAGGACAGCCGCAAGCTGTCCTCTTACAAAAAAAATCATGGCAACGACAAAATCAACCACGATGGCAGCCTTAACTGCTTTCAAGCCAGACGGCTTATACTATTTGCACGTTGAAACCTCAATAATCATTGATAATATCGGATACTCCGTCAAAGCAACAAAAAACTCCCCACCGGATCTTTCAGCCTGGTGGTGGAACATAAAATATCTGGGTTTTCGGAGATTTGATTTTTCCCTGATAAACAGCCTGAGAGGACTGGGGCTCTATTCACACGAAAGTACCGCATATGTCAAAGAACTATCCGAGTGTTTAATTTTCACCTCCACGCAAGATGTCGCACCAATGCACACCTATGTCGGCCCGATATCTTTGAATGCTGGCAAAAACTACCTGAGTCTTCAGGATTGCGGTCGGGTCGCTGTTGTGGACCGATATGACGAGGCCACGTGTGTGTGGAACATGCTGGTTCAGTCATTTCCACACGCTGATACACTCCCCTGATGACAGACCCCGCATTTCGGTGCATTTTCTCTATCATCCAAGCCATGACTGCGCACGCGATCTTTCACACTTTTCCCTTGCGCAGATTGCCCATATGCGACCTGCGCAGCCTCAACGGCGCCACGCCGTATTGCCGGGTAAATGCGCTGGTGAAATTACAGGGCCACTGATATCCCAGCACCTGGCTGATCTCGGCAACTCCCATGTTTGTCTCAAGCAAAAGCTGCTTGGCGCGCTCCATCCTGCTTCTCACCATATGCGCATGCAGCGGCGCTCCACTATGGCGCTTAAGGATTCCGGAAAGATGACGCGGGCTGACGCCCAATGGCTGCACCAGATCCTCGATCTTTCGAAGAAACCATCCATTCTCTCCGACGACCCGCCGGGTCTGGCTCAGCAGGCGCCGCAGTCGATCCGTGCCATGGATCGCTGCGCACACATCGCGCGCGACAATGCTCTGCTGCCTGGCCGCATCGATATGCATGTCCAATTTGTATTCAATGCCATCCACTAGGGAATCCCCCGCCAGATAGTCGACAGCGCCCGCCGAGAACGCCTCGATTTCTGCCTTTGCACTGGTCACCCCATCAACAAAGACCACCAACGGAATGCGCGATGTCGCCCTGTAGCGCTGAAACAGCCGACACAATACACTGAACCGCATGGTCGCCAATGCCGCGTCGATCATGACCAGCGAGGGAGGCTGCGCCCGGGCCAGATTCCATGCATTCCAACCGTTCGATTCGATACGGACATGGAACATGCTGCTCCTCAACACCTGCACGAGATGTGTCGCCCGCTCTATCTCCGATGTGACCACAACAATCCCTTTCTTGCGATGCAAGACGCCAGTCATTTCGATCTCCGGGAAGGATGGAATGGGTGCTCAACGGCGAGCCAGCTTGCGATACGTACTGGGCGAATGGCCAAAGCGCTTGAAGAACGCATTGGAAAAGTTGCTGGCATCGTGATAACCCAGCATATGCGCGATTTCGCCTATCGGCAGGGTCGGGTCGGATAGCAGCCGCCGGGCCGAACTGAATCGCTGCGCAATGAGAAAATCACCGGATGTCGTTTGGTGCACGGACTGGAATGCCAGATTGAGGCGCCTTTTGGTGATACCCAAGGCGCCCGCCACTTGCTTCGACGTGACCAACTCACTTTGGAACGTGCGCGCGTAGTCCATGGCGGATTGCACGATTGCATGCCCGATCGACTCCGGTTGTAGCGGCAGTCTGTCTTCCGACACCTGGTTTTCCCGTGCATCGGCTCGCCGCAACCGGGACGCCGCCCTCGCCATCACGGCATCGGGCAAGCACGGCATCTCCGTATAGTCCAATATTCCCGCCCGGTACATCCGCACGCGAGCATTCTTGTCCAGGCCGGTCCCCAGGAATATGACGGGTACCCGCCTGGCGCCGAAACATGCCTGTGCGAGACGCGAGACATCCTGCTCGTCGCCGGCGCCGACGGCGGACGAACTCAAGAAAACCAGCTCAACGGTGCCGCCCAAAATCATTTCAATCGCAACGGCGATATTCTTGCAAAAGGAAATCCGGGCCTTGCCACTCGACAATGCTTCAACCAGGTCTTGTCCGAATGCGCTCGGCGCGCCGACGCACAGTACGCGGGCACCCGAGAGATTACGAGCCTCGACATAGTGATGCTGTTCCAATTCATCCCCCTATCCATGGTCGTTTGCACGTGGGCATGGTAGGCAGAACGAATTGAGCCGTTTTTTGAAAAACCGGACAGCCCCTTTGTCATACCGTCCAACAGCGAGAATTCATGAGAATAGACACCAAGGCGGGAAACATGCGGGACTCGTAGTAGTGTTGCGCCGCCACTGATCACCAGACATATTTGACGCCGATGGCGACAGTCGTTCCCCTCTTGAACCGGTTTCCAAGAAAATGGTCGAGGTCGGCATGGAACTGCAAGCGCTCATGCGCCGCAACACGCAGTCCCGCGCCAATCTTGTACTGAGTTTCCCGCATGTTTTCGTCGAACGCCAAGCCATTCAACCGGGCCGGGCTGCGAAAGAGCACCTGCCTGACCATGGAGGCCTTTGCGTACGGCAATACGACGATGCCCTTGTTCGACTCATCCGGCAACGCGGTACCGAGCAGTGCGCCCAGTTCCAGCTGTGCCGCCTCGCCCTGGCGAGCCACGATCTCCAGTCCATTGTTCAAACGGTGGCGCACGGCGCCAGCCGTGACACCGGTCGCCCGAAGGAAGGGTTCCGCGAACCAGCGTTCGTTCAAGGGAATATGCCGACCGGCCTCCAACGTCAATCCCAGGCCCGGCCTGCCATAGTGGCCGCTGGCGCGCCGACCGTCGCTCATCAGCGCCCTGACGCGGCTGTTTTCGTAGAAGGCCGCAAGCATGGCATCAAGATACCAGCCATCTTTGGACAATAAGCCTCCATACGCCGCAAGCCCGGCATTCTGCATCGATGCGGACGCATCCCCGCCGGCCTTCAGATTGGATTGACTCAAGGACAGCGCAAAGCCTCCGTAGAACAGCGAGTCTCCGATCGTCCGGCCGCGGTCCACTCCGATTTGCAGTCCGTACTGGTCGAGCGAGAACGCCGAAAGCTGCGCTGGCGAGATGCGCATGGATGAGTAATGTGTCCTGCCCCAGACGCCGTCCTCCGGCCGATCTCGGCGCAAATCGCCCAAGCGCAATCTGAGCGCCGCCAGATCCGTGTTCATGACGACCACCCCTCCCATGAGCACGCCGGACGCAATCTTGGCGGACGGAGAAGCGTACCGCCGGAACGGCGCTGGCGCGGGCGAGTTGACGGGCGTCAGGGGCGCATTCTTCCGCAGGTACCAGTTCCCGTCCGCACTGTCCTTGTCCAATGAATAGGTGTAGGGGCCCAGGTCGACGACCGGCCGCTCGTTCACCTCGATCGCCGAGCGCAGGCGGAATTCGGCAGTGGCGGCGAGTTTGTCTTCCGACTCGATGACAAGTATGGAGGCAGGCAGCACCTCCGCGGCAAGAGCATGCCCGCCCCCCGCCGCGACCACCTGCAGGCCGTAGCGACCGGACGAGTGCTGCCGCACATGAATACGATCAGCGGACGCGGTGGAAAAATCGACGCGGAAATTCGAGAACAAGGCCTGGCCCTGCCCGGCGGACAAGCTACCCAACCGCAGCATCTGTGGCGGTCGACGGCCCGTGCCATCCATAAAAGCGATTTCGCCGTTTGAAAATATCAGGTCCTGGATATGTTGATCGGTGGCGCCGAACCCCCACCTTGAAGCTGACGCCACGTCCATGCTTGCGACGGTGGCATTGCCAACAAAAACCGCGCCATTGGCCAAGGCCACGCCGATGCGGCTTTTATCATCGGCCCCGATATCTCCGAAGATCAAAGCGCCATCCACGCGCACCGTGGCCCGCGCACCATCCATCGCTGTCAGCAGCATGCCGCCATTCGAGCGGGCTTGTCCGCCACCGCCCACTTCGACATCAAGCTGCGCATTCTGGCCACGGGCGGACAACAGCCCTGCGTGAGCGGCGCCGGCGGCCAAGGTCATGCGACCTGTGCCATCCTGGCCAACATTGAACGAACCCGACAGCAATGCCGTTGCCCCATCGGCACGCACGCTCAGCGCTGCCCCATCCTGTACGTGATGGCGACCGGCAATGCCGCCGCCCGAGCCAGCCAGGATCGAAACCCGCGTCCCGCTTCCTTGCGCGGCCACGTCACCCGCCAGGTGCGAGTCCGTGAGCGTCAGCCTCGCGGTCGCCGCGCCGTCAACCTCCAGCATGGCGCCATTCCCGCCGATGAGACGGGATCCGTCGGAGACATATAGATCCGCCGTCGCGCCCGCTCCGGATACCTGTACGGCCGCCCCCAAACCGCCGGCCACCACCGAGTTGCCTCGAATACGCAGGAGCGCGGCGGACGAAACGCTGCCCGTGATGCCACGCCGCCCGATTCTGATTCCCGCCGCGGGCCCCTCCACTCGGCTTGCGTCTTCCAGGTATACCTCCGCGCCGCCTCCGATATCCAGGCCAATGCCTTGCTCACTCGATAAGGAGCCAACGGCCTTCGATTCGATCGTGGTCCGTCGCGCCCGCAGCCGGATTCCACTTTCCTGGCCCAGCACCCGTATTCCAGGCTGGCCAGTCACCAAACTATCCGACAATACGGCATCGATGACACCGCCTTTGATCAAGTTGCGCAGGTCCAAACCCGCATATTGCCCCCCGTGCACCGTCGACCCGCCAAGGGCGATCTGGAAATCGCGATAGGCGGCCGGCGCCTGACGCGGACTCTGGGTAGCCATGATGCCGCCGTCGACCTCGTCTATCACACTGTGATCCATGCGCAGGGAATAGGATCCGGGGCTGTACACGGAATTCGCGGATTCCGAGAAGTTCACGCCTACATAGCGCGAACCGACGCCGGCGCGTATCCGTGAATGGCTGAGCCAGGCGCTTGCTCCACTTATTTCCAGGACACCGGCCGCGCCAGATCCGTAATCGTCCGCTTTGGACAGATCCAGCGCCGCATACTCCAACCGGGTCACTCCCGAGGTCTCGATTCTTCCGATCGTTGCGAGCTTGGTTGCGGTACCGTCCGCGCGCAGGACGGCCCCCGGACCGACAAGCGCCACGGACACGAAGCCGCCGCCATTGATGGTCAGATCGCCCTTTCCACCATACGTCGATGGAACACCGCCCCCGCTGCCATCGGACGGGAGCGCGACGCCTCCCGCGGCGGCAAAACCCTCAATTCGCCCGCCATCCTGGACCGTTGCGGATCCTCCAGCGAAGATGACATTCCCCACGGAGCCACCAGCATTGACGCCAAGGAGGCCCCGTGGATTGACCTGATAGACATCGCAGCCTTGGAAATCCGACACCTGCCGGACGGGGCCGGCGTCAACCACATCGCCGGAAGTCGGGGTCGTCATATAGGCCTGGGTATCCAGGCCGCAGCCGCTTATATCCGCCAGCACGTCAGATGGCGCACTCACTGCGAATAGAAGCCATATCCGCCCCCAAGGCACAAGCCGTCGCCACTTGCGATATGGGCCTTGAACATTGCTTGTGGCGTCTGGCCTTGCTCCCCCATCAGCAAGATATGAATGCCGCGCCCGTTCAAAGCGAAGTGCATTCGCACGCATATTGTTCTCTCGGCTAGCGTTGATTTGTTGCCTCTGCCGAACAAGCATGCACGCGAGCGTTCCATGCCGTGACAGGTCAACACAGAAAACAGGGTTGCGCCCGTATCGTCACGTAGAAGGGTTGGATGAGCCCGAAGGTACGGTCGTTATTGCTACCTGTACTCTCCGCGATTCGTGAACCAGTAAGTAACGATCCTCTGCCGACTGGACCGAAAAATAGGCAACGCCAATATTCTCCGGAATATCCCCACCCAGCTGCCCAGATAGAATCAGAAACCGCGCCACACCGGCGTCTAATTCTGGCTTGCCAATTTCTTTTCCGAACGGCCCCACCTTGTAGTACTCGGTAGCACCCTTGTTTCTCAACTCGAACACCAGGCTCACCCAATCCCGCCGCCTCATCTTCGGATATCGAATCTCTGCCTTTATGAAATTCCCATTTCCAAAATTACTTGGATTATATTCCTTCGGACTTATATTCGGACTTTCAAGCGCACTATCCATGTTCATGAATGGATCTGAAAAATGACTGCGCCGACACGACCCGATAGCATGCCTTGACCCATATTCCACACCAGCACCCGCGGCCGCTGCCAAAATCAAGTAGTACACATCATATTTTCCACTATACTCAAAATGCTGAAACTCTATCGACAAATCAATATATAAAGGAAACCCACCCCCCTCCGACGGAGGCAGTGATCGCCTCACCTCCTCCGTGTTGGCGACGATACCATTTATATATATGAATACTCTCTGCCCCTCCGCCATCCCATTCCATCTCGGCACTCTGAATGGAATGCCATCCGAATTCCGGTATGCCTGAATAAGCTCATCATCGATCACATCCGATTCAGGCTGCGCCCAGTCATGTGGAATCACGACATACGGCTCGGGCAAGTCTCCAGTGCCCGGCGCTGAACCTTCGGCATCGAAATACAAAAAACGCTCGTCGCCAATGCTCTCATTATTCATTTCAAACCTCCGTGACAATCACCCTATTCGGATAGTCTTTCGAAGGACCATAAGACCATGGAACATCGTAGCCGGGAGTTCGAAACTGAACCTTGTCCCAAAAAGAATTACCTACCGTCTTGGTCGGAACGCCAAAGGCAACATCAAATTCGGCATAATTTATGAAACCTGGTAGATAGCACTGCTCCCGCGTAATTACAAAATCACCATTTTTTTGACTCATGAAAACGTGGAGCTTTCGATCATCCATCTGAATAAACTCGTATGCCTCAAACATAGGCGGCTCGTAGGTATCCCCAAACGTTCCCGGCGTTCTAGCCAGCAACTTGTTCAGCATCAACCCAGCAAATGGACTATCCTTTCGAAAATCGAATTCCGCCCCAGCTCCCAACTCAACCTGAAGTTCCATATCCCACTTGTTCAGATCAAAATGCAGCACACCCTGGAATATATCGTCACAAATCAGTCGATACGATTTAACAGGGCTGACGAATTTGAAGCTCTTCTTCGAATACAAAACCGGCTCGTCCGCCAAGCTTACTTTTATGTCTCCCTCCCCGATCTCATCACTGGTAAGGCTCATGCTCGCCGTGCCGTCCGCCCCCGTCGTGGCTGGCCAACTCTTTACGCCCTGATTCCCGACCACATACGCGCCATTTTTTCCCTGAATATCGAAGGTAATATTCTTCCCAACCTGCAGACTTCCATCTTTGTTCAGGGTTGCTGTAGCGCCAATAGAGAAACCAGTACCCACCTCCGAGTTTGGAGTCAGTTTCAGACCAAGATTTCCGAATTTGTTCGGCGAGAAGTCAAATTCGCGCCGAGCCTTTTCCTGCCCATCAATACTACAAACAATCTCCACGCTTCCCGCCACGACGCTGGAAAAATAGACCGTATCGGTCAAACCCTCACTTCCCGTGGTTTTTCGCACATGTTTCTTCCCATCCAAAAAATGGGCATCCCCGCGTATTTCAAAGTCGACATCGATGTTCTGGACAGGACTAGCGTTAGCTGAAACCACTCCGGCTTGAGCTTCATTTTTCTCATCCGTTCCAGCCATTGCATTATTCCTGACCGCAGAAATCCCCACCGTGATATTCTCCGCACTCACGCTCGCCTCCATACAATTATGAAAATAAATTCAATTCACGACTTGTGCATACAAATTAAACCTTCCCCTCTGAGTTGGAATTTGTGTTATCGACCAATAACCTTTGATCTATCAATGTTCTTAACATGTCCTGTAGCCACGCAGCCCTTATTCCGATCTTGACGAGGCAGGTGCCATATAGAACAAATTCTTGTAACCTAGGAAACATGCAATACTTCCTTTGAACACCCCAAACACGAGAAGACCAATAGCCAGCGCTTTACATGCGATAGCGCACTACAGCAAGTCGCCTTAGAGTGGCAAAGAAGCACCGACACGGAGGATGGCAATGATAATCGCCTCGCCATATGCGATGGGACGACATATTCTTGTGGCAGACGACCGGCTCGATGAGCTGAAGATTCTGGTTGAGATACTGAAACGCCATCGATGCCAGGTCAGCATCGCCTTCAACGGCAAGCAAGCATGCGAGCGTGCAAGGCTGCGTCAGCCTGATCTAATCTTGCTGGATATCAACATGCCCATAATTAACGGCCTCCTGGTCGCCAAGATGCTGCAAAATGACAGACAGACGGCCAACATTCCCATTATTTTTCTCACGGCGCAGTCCGACCTGGACTCACGCATGGCGGGCCTGACCAGCGGCGCGATCGACTACATCATCAAGCCGTTCGAGGCGGTCGAAGTGATGGCCAGAATCAATATCGCGTTGAAGAACAGCGCCCTCAATCCCGCGGCGGTTCTTGAAATATCGCATACCGATGACGTCCAGTCGGAAGACGCCCGTCTGGTCAGTCAGGCGCGTCGACATGTGAGGCAGGACATGCGTAAACCCTACAGGATCGATATCTTGGCCAAGATCCTCGGCACGCATGAGAAAAGGTTGAACCATGCGTTCAAGTGCATTACGGGTCAAACACCGGCTGTAAACCTGCTGGATATGCGCCTGGATCTGGCCAAAGAAAAGATCCGAACTACCTGCGTTTCCATATCGGCCATCGCGGAGGAGTATGGCTTTTCCGACGGCGCCAACTTCGCCACCGCCTTCCGTCACAAGGAAGGGATACCGCCCTCCGAGTATCGCAAACAATCTGAAGATCAAAGAAAAGGTGGAGCCGCAGCAGATGTTGTCAAGGAATTGGATCTTCGCCCATAGACCGCCAATCATGACGGCCATCATCATTTTGTTTGCATGGTGGCCAGCGATGGCAAATACGCTCGCCGACCAGCATGGGGACCATGCTGCCAGTGCTCCAGCAAATGCCGCGATCGCACTGCGTATTCTGTCTGCCGAGGCCCGTGCTCAGGGCATCGAGATATTGAACGTCGCCGTCAGCCCAAACGCCGACGCCGAATCCCAGGCGTTGTACATCCCGACCTACTCTGCCAACACACGTGTGCTGGAGTTTTCGATAGACAACACTAGCGGATCCCCCCGTTCCCTGGCCCTGGCCTTCGAGACGGCGCGCATAAGCCAACTGCATTGCACCACCAAGTCCAGCAAACACGCGGAACATCGGCAGCTCGTAGCGGGAGCCCGGCTCCCCTTGTCCGAATGGACATCGCCCGCACGCAGGCCTGTGCTGTTCCTGGACGTCGGCCCTCAAGCAAGCATGCGCGTATCCTGCGAATTCGAATCCGAAGTCATTTATGCCCCGCATCCCAGGCTCTATGACTTGCGCGCTTACGAAGCCCTGGAAGATCGCAGCGCCTTGATCAACGGGATCCTGCTCGGCGGCTTGCTGGCCATGGCATGGGCCTGCGCCCTGATTGCCGGCTTTGCACGCAGCGCCCCATTCGGCATGCTGGCGCTGGCCTGCTTGAGCGTCGCCGTCTACGAAGCAGCGTTGTTGGGCTATGGGCAGTTCTACCTATGGCCGGAGATGGCTGCCTGGAACTATCGAAGCGTCACGATCCTGGGTCTCTGCAACGGCCTGTGCGTGCTGGCGCTCGTCTATCTCTTGATACGGCGCCATGCCAGGTCATTGCGTCTCACGCCTTGGTTCTCGTGCCTGTGCGCCGCATATGGCCTTGCATTCATTGGCTCCTTGATCGGGCCAATCGCCTGGGCGAGCAAGGCTGCAGTCCTGCTCGGCGTCCTGTTCTTCCTGACGATGCTTGGACTGGCAATCGTCAGCCTGCGCCATCGGACTCCAGGAGCCATATGGATCGTCCTGGCGACAGGCTACGGGCTGTTGAATTTCCTCATCGCAAGCCCCGGAGGCATAGAGGATTTTGCTCCGTACTTGCAAGGCGTGAGCCTCGGCATGGAACCCAACCCTGTGCTCGCCTTGGGCGGCATGTTCGCATATCTTTCAATACTGGCAGCCTGGGTGCATGCGTTGAACAGTGAGCGCGACAAGGCAACCCGCTCACTGCTGAAATGGAGAGAGAACGAACAAAGCCGCTTGAAGCAAGAGGTGGAGCTGAAAACCAGCCAATTGGCCCAGTCGTTGGTATATGCCCAGGAAAAGCACGAGAAGCTGGTATTCGTCATGGGCTACGTCGCCCATGATCTGAGAGCGCCATTGTCGGTGGTATCGCAGTATTTGAATGCCTCGAACCTGGCTGACGAACAGGAAATCGATCGTCTGGTTTCGGTCGTCAATGACAACATCAACTATCTTCTTGCCTTGATCGATGATTTACTGCTGTATTCCCGCAGTGAAATATCTCCGCTGGACGTTCATCCCGCCCCCGTCAAGCTCGGCATTTTTTTTCGCAAAATTTCTGACCAAGCAAGAATTCTCGCGAAAAAAAATGGCAATAGCTATGTCGAGCGCTACGCGCCATCGTTCGAGATCGAAGCCATGCTGGACGCGACGCGCCTCAGCCAGCTTCTGATCAATCTGCTTTCCAACTCGGCCAGTTACTGCTTTGAAGAAGAAGTGCGATTCGAGCTTCATGCCCGGCACGAAGAGGCTGAGAACTGGACGTTGACCTTCATCGTCGCGGATACCGGTGAAGGCATCTCCCCTTCTGACGAACCTCGGATTTTTGATATCTTTTATCAAAAGGAAGAAACCGCATCCACTGGCGGGCTCGGACTATTCATCGCCAAGAATATCTCCGAAAAAATGGGAGGCTCACTATTGATGAAAGGCCAACCCGGCGAAGGCGCTCGCTTTGAATTTCAAATCACGGTACGAGCCCTGATCATGGCAGAGACGGAACCTTTGGCGATTGATATGACCACAGATGCGGAAGCACCTGAACCGATCCATGAACTCTACAAGCTCTCGTCGGCCGTGCGCGCCTGGCTCGCCGATCTTGCCGATACGGGAGCGATCACCGAACTGGAGGCAGCGCTGGACATACTGACGGAACTGCATCCCGAGCTATCCAATGCATTGACACGCCTGAAGCAAGATGTAGAAGGCCTGCATTTTTCACGCATCTCACGCATGAGGCATGAAGATGCCGCACAAGCGGCGCCTTTCCGCGACCCCCTCCGAGTTTCCACTGCCGAAACCCGCGTCTGAATCTCACCTTACGCCAGTACCTGCCAGGTACGCCATAAACCCGCGCGTAGACCAGCTGCGGCGCCCTCTGAGTCATGGCATGTGCAGGAGGCCTGCATCGAGCAGACCACTTGCCGTGCATGCCGCAGCTCGACCATGGACAAATGTCATACGTCCTGGGCACTAAACAATAAATGCCTCCATCTCCGCGGCAATAGACTTCTTGCCAGGAAGACCGTGCATTCCTTGTATTGGCACGAATCTTCCGCAACAGCCCAGGCCGTCGCCCGCATTCAAAATCGCGGGGCGACTGACTCGACATGAACCGGAGGCCATTGAAGATGAAAAAAGTACTGGTAGCGGCGACCTATCTCGGCATCGTTGCCGGGTCCGCTCAAGCTGGCGCCATGAAACCGAAGGAGGCCGCGCTCTGGCAATGCTCGGACTATTTGAGCATGGACGCTTTCAGCCGTCCCGTGGCGCTTGGCTTTCTCGAGGCCCGCAACAAGAAGGGGCAGGAAGACGCCGTGCTGGACATCGAGAAGATTCGAGAAACCGCGCCGAGACTGATCGAGATTTGCAACGAGAACCCGAAATACTCGATCCAGGAAGCGCTCGAAAACTGCTGCGCAAGCAAAAAATAGAATCACCATAGTCCAATACAAATCAAATTCTCAAGGAAAAATCATGGCAACAGGACCAGCAGGCATTACCGCCAACATCGACCAGACTCAACCGGTCGTTTATACGCAAGACAAATTCTCTTCCATTGCTTGCACCGTGTTGGACAATGGTACCCCGGTGACGACTGGCACCGAGGTCACCGGTCAGATCTTCAACGACAGCTCCCCCATATCCTTGGGCACCGCAAAGGCCCTTGCGGGCGGGCGGGTCGCTTTCGCTGCCTTCAACGACGATGAATCGCTCTTTTCCGAGAATAACGGCACGGTTGAACTCAGCGTAACCGTCAAAAATGTCGAAAGCCCGAAAGTACAGCTTCAATATTATCTGTTGGACGTCCCCATCATTCGAATAGAACCAAACCCTGTAAGCGAAGCGGGAGACTTCGCGGCAGTTCAGATGACTTTGAACGACAAGCTGTCTCCCACCACGCTAGCAGCAGGCATTCCTTTCCAAATAACGTCTACCCCCGCGATGCTGGCCAAGTTCTTCCCAGGACAAGTTCCATTCTCAGGCAAGACCCAAAAGGACCAGCTAACCTACCCCCTCAAGGTGGGCCCGTTCGATTATGGTGATATTGAACAGAAAACCGACATCGCGCTGACCTTACTGTTGGGAGGAGATAAAAGCGGCCAAGGTGCTGTCCAGTTGAAAAACTGGACCATCGGCGCTGCAACACCTGTTCCCGCGCCTTACATCGACGCACCGGGGAAACCCACCGTTATCACCACTGGCCTACTGGGAGGCAAGGATGGGGGCATTCTTCCAATCTTCATGCCTCCCTACAGGGGAGCCACAAAAAATGCCGCTGCATTTCTCATGGCATATCAATATCCGCAACAAACCAACTATGACGCAATCATAATTGGTCGATACGATTTGAGCGCGACGGATGGAAACACGGGCCATGAGTTTGAAATCAAGGTCGACAGCACTGGACCTTTCACGACAAACGGCAGCTGGTCGATATACTACGTTATAAAGGAATTCGGAGACCAGAATCCGATGGCAATCTCGAAACACTTGATCGTCGACGTGAAACTGCCGTTCCTGAGCAAAGGATTGGCGCATTTCCCAACCCCCGCTGTGCCTAGAAACTACGATCAAGTCAACTATGCAAACCAGGATCCTTTGAAATCCATTATATATATTCCAAAGAACTTTCCACTTAAAGCCAATGACGAAATTTTTGCCAGTTTTCAATTGGTAGGCGACTCCTATGCCAATAATAACAGCACCTTCAATATCCCTGTTCCGCCAATGATATTGACTGCGCCAACCACTCAATTCACCACTTTCTTAATACCCTCAAGCAAAATAGGCTTGCATTACCCCTGCGATGCCTCGTTATTTTTCACCATCAAAAGAGACGGCGTAGCGGTTGCCACAACTGGTATAGCCAGATTGAGCGTCTCGACACGGCAAGACCAGTAGCCTGTCAGTACCCCCTGGATCGAGCGCCGCCGCTCTCTGCGGCGACGCACTGTTTCAGCAAGAATCAATCTTGCAAATAGAAAAAAGGGTCAACAATCATGGCAGACAAGACCAACAAGCGCGTCCTGGCATGCGGGAACCCAGCCAACTACCAACTGGGAGACGGCCAAGCAAGCTATCACCAAAAAGAACTCGTCCCCATATCTCCCAAGAAAGTCGATTTCACGTTCATCTCTTCCGCCGGCGCTTATACGCACATGGCGATAGACGCGGATGGCGCAGTGTTTGCTTGGGGGTTGAACAGCAGCGGGGAGTGTGCCGCCAACAATACCAATCCCGTTACCTTCCCCATCGAATCCCGATTCGACCGAACCGAGGTCGAGGAGCCCACCATTACCTTTGTATCCACTGGGGACGGGTTCTCCCACGCCCTTGATGACAAGGGAAACTTGTGGGCCACCGGCAGCAACGCAAATGGGCAGCTTGCCAATGGCACGATCGGCGGTACGCAGCAGATATTCAAGCGCTCCATGGCAAATACGACCTTCACCATGGTCTCCAGCGGCGCCATGGACAACTATGCGAACCCCTGTTGCCTGGCGATTAGCAAAGAGCATGGGCAACTGTATGGCTGGGGATATTCAGACAGGGGAATCCTGGGCAACGGCCAACAAACGGCGCAATACACTACGCCAACGCTCATACCCACGCTGGATATCAAGAAGTGGACATGGGTCTCCCACCACCAAAAAGCGGCGGCAGCCATCGCGGACTCGGGAGAAATCTACACCTGGGGCGAACGCTATGCCGGCATTCTCGGAGACGGCAAAGCCGAATCCGGCTACGTGACGCGGCCAACGCGCCTATCCATCCTGGACAACGCCGGGAACGACATCAAGTTCACGAAGGTGTCCGTAGGCGCTTATCACATGATGGCGCTTGATGCTGGAAAGAACATCTGGGTATGGGGTACGAACGGGGAATACTGCCTGGGCCAGGTGAGCCCACTCAATACCCCGGTGTACTGTCCCCGCATGATGGAGCTCATACGCGGCTCCTGGGAGGTGGTCGACATCGCCGCGGGGTACAACTGCAGCGCCGCGGTCTCCGATACAGGCCAGGTTCTTGCCTGGGGCAAAAATGGCTCCTACCAACTGTCCCAGGAAGGCAACCTCGTACCGATTTCCGCTCGCGTTGCCAGTCTGCGCAAGCAAAAAGCGACCAAAGTGGCATTCGGCGCTTCATCCATGTTCGTGCTGGCGTAGCAACACGCTGGCCGCCAAGCGGCCAGCTCAGCCTCCCACTCTCATCAAACGCTTCCATCCCTCGACGCCCAGCCGCTTCATCGTCTCGATGTTCTTCTCATAGATCTCGGCGGCGTCCGGGAACGCATCCACGGCCCGGTCGATGCTCTCTTCGCGCAGCAGGTGCAGGATGGGATACGGCGAACGGTTGGTGCAGTTCTCGATATCGTCCGCTTCGGTGTCGGCGAACTGGAACTGCGGATGAAAGGTGGCGACTTGCAATTCGCCCACCAGGCGCATGCGCTTGAGCAGGCGGTCGGTGACTTCCTCGAAGTCGTTGAAATCCAGGAAGTCGTCGAACGCGTCCGGCAGGATCAGCAGCGTGGTGTCGATCTGCTCGGGGTCGGCCTCGGCCAGCAGCGCCAGCTCGTCCTGCAGGTCGGTCAGCACGCCCTCGGCGTCGGTGGCGTCGCTGATGGCGTAGCGGATCTGGTCCTTGACCTGGACCGCCTTGGCGAAGGGACAGAGGTTCAGGCCGATGACGGCCTGGTTGAGCCAGTGCCGGGTTTCTTCCAGCACGCTGGCGTAGGCGTCGGAGGTGGTGATCATGAATGGGATTCCGGAAAAGAAAAGCGCGGGCTGAAGCGCCCGCGCGGCCCGCGCCTTGCCGCGCATGCCCGGCGGCAAGGCCGGGCGGGCGGCGGATCAGGCGGCCGGCATCGCGGCCATGGTCTGGGCCACGGCGGCGGTGAGCTTCTTGCCGTAGGGAATGTGCAGGAACTCGTTGGGGCCGTGGGCGTTGGACTTGGGGCCCAGCACGCCGCAGACCATGAACTGCGCCTTGGGGAAGCCCTTTTGCAGGATGCTCATCAGCGGGATGGTGCCGCCCTGGCCGATGTAGCCGCAGGACGAACCGTAGTAGGCCTGCGAGGCGGCGTCCAGCGCCTGGGTCAGCCAGGGCGCCGAGGCCGGCGCGTTCCAGCCGGTGGCGGCGCCTTCGTTGGCCTTGAAGATGACCTTGGCGTTGTAGGGTGCATCGGCTTCCAGCAGCGCCTTGATCTCCTGCGAGGCGGCCACGGCGTCGACCAGCGGCGGCAGGCGCAGCGACAGCTTGAAGGCGGTGCGCGGACGCAGCACGTTGCCGGCGCTGGACAGCGGCGGCAGGCCTTCGGCGCCGGTCACCGACAGCGTCGGACGCCAGGTGCGGTTCAGCAGGGCCTGTTCGGGCTCGGTGGTCATGGGCAGCACGAAGCCGCCGTCGGCGCCGCAGCTCCAGGGGAAGCGGCGCCAGACCTCGTCGCCCAGGATGCGCGCGGTGGCGTGCACCTGATCGACGCGGTCGGTCGGGATCTCGCAATGCAGGCTCTGCGGCAGCAGGCGGCCGGTGGAACTGTCTTCCAGGCGGTCCAGCAGGTGGCGCAGGATGCGGAACGACGACGGCACCACGCCGCTGGAGTCGCCCGAGTGCACGCCCTCGTCCAGCACCTGGACTTCCAGCGTGCCCGAGACCATGCCGCGCAGCGAGGTGGTCATCCAGAGCTGGTCGTAGTTGCCGGCGCCCGAGTCCAGGCAGACCACCAGCGCGACGTTGCCCAGGCGGCTGCGCAGCGCGTCGACGTAGGGCAGCAGGTCGTAGCTGCCGGATTCTTCACAGGTCTCGACGATGCCGACGCAGCGCGGGCGCGGCACGCCCTGCTTGTCCAGCGCCATGATGGCGGTCAGCGAGGCGTAGACGGCGTAGCCGTCGTCGGCGCCGCCACGGCCGTAGAGCTTGCCGTCCTCGAGCTTGGGGGTCCAGGGGCCCAGGCCGGCGCGCCAGCCGGAGAATTCCGGCTGCTTGTCCAGGTGGCCGTACAGCAGGATGGTATCGCCGTTGTCGCTGCGGGTGGCGGGCGCGTCGAAGAAGATGACGGGCGTGCGGCCCGGCAGGCGCACCACTTCCAGCGTCAGGCCGGAGACCTTCTGCGCCTCGACCCACTGCGCCGCGTCGCGCACCACGCGCTCGATGAAGGCGTTCTTTTCCCAGTCGGCGTCAAAGGCCGGACTCTTGGCGGGGACCGCGATGTAGTCGGTCAGCGCGGGAATGATCTCGTTGTCCCATTTGTCGTCCACGAAGGCCTGCAGCGCCTTGGGGTCTAGGGTGGGAGGCAGGGCGTCGTCGGGGATGCGTGCGTTCATGGCGCGAAATCCTGTAGGTATGCGGTGCGGGTGGGCAAACCGATATTCTATGCCCGCCCGGCACGGGCGGCATCTTTTGTCCCCGATTCAAGCGTGGACGCTGAAAACGGAAACGCCGCCGGCCGGACC
>NZ_JCBANG010000072.1:0-35066 GCF_059760905.1 Achromobacter sp. 1011811831 | reverse complement strand
CTGGCATCTTGCCCCTGGCATCTTGCCCCTGGCATCTTGCCCCTGGCATCTTGCCCCTGGCATCTTGCCCCTGGCATCTTGCCCCTGGCATCTTGCCCCTGGCATCTTGCCCCTGGCATCTTGCCCCGGGCAACGACCGCCGGTCTCACACCCCGCTTTCATCCCCTCCCCGCGCACCAGCGCAGATAATCGTCCCGCGTCCACGCCAGCGCCACGCCGACGCGCCGCGCATCGGGCCGGATTCCCGGCTTGTGCACGGCCAGCGTCAACGCACCCAACGCGGGCCAGGCCTGGAACGACAGCGCCGCCAGGTCCGCCACCAGGGTTTCGAGCAGCCGGGCATGCGGCCTGCCGGCAAGAAACGCCGCCATGCGCGCGCAGAAACTGTCGTAGTCGATCCAGGCGCCATCCTCGTCGGGCTCGCCCAGGCAGCCGAGCCGCGCATCGATCACGATGGGCTGGGGCGCCAGATGCTCATGCGGATAGATGCCGATCCGGGCCGCCACCGTGTAGCCGTCGACGAACACGGTCCAGCCGCGCGCCCACGCCTGCCCATCCGCGTCGTCCAGCACGTCCCGAGGCGCGTCCCGCAACGAATTCATGCGAGCAAGGGCGCCGCGGCGTCGAGCAGGATGCGGCAGAAGTAGTCGGCGAAGCTGCGGCGCACAACCAGATCCATGCGCTCGTCGTCCGTGGGCGCGAGCACGATCGCCGTCTTGAAGCAATGGCTCTGCGCGCATTGCCCGGTCTTGAACACGCGCGGGTGCAGGTCCAGCGGGCAGCCACGGGCCAGCGCCTCGCGCGCCTGCGCGCCGCTGATTTCCAGCACCGTGTAGCCGCTGCCCACATCCACCGCCGCCGCATCGGCGCCGGCCAGGGCCGAGGACAGGCGCGCATGCAGCCCGCCGCCTGGCGCCGGCTCGACCGAACGCAGCAGCCATTCGTCCGGCCCGAGCCATAGCGCGTCGTAGCGTTCGCCGCGCGCCACGGTATTCGGCTCGGCCGGCAGCCGCAGGCCCGCCACGGCGGCCACCGCCTCGGCAAGGACGGCATCGGACGGCTCGCCCCTCACGTTCACCAGATCGAGAAACGCGCGTTCGCGCAGCGCGAATCGGGCCGGCGCCCGTGCCCCTTGCGCCCGCAGCAGATCCGCCACGCCGACGAGCGGCGACTCCAGCGCCAGACCGCCCGCGCCGCCACGCGCCGTGCCGGCGGGCGCCGCCATATCCGTTTCACTCCGCATGCTGACGCTCCCCTTGCGCATCATAGAAAACCGGACTGGCGATGGCGGCGGTTGCGCTGCGGCCATCGGCCAGCGACACCTCGACGTGTTCCCCGATCCGGTCCAGGCCGCCCCGCACCAGCGCCAGCGCGATCGAACGGCGCAGGATGGGACTGTAGTAGCTGGACGTCACGTGCCCGATCATGGGCGTGGGCTCGCCCGGCGTCACGCGCAGATCGCGCTCGACGATCTGCGCCCCTTCGGGCAGCACGCGCTGCGCATCGTCGGTCAAGAGGCCGACGAACTGCTTGCGCCCCGGCTTGGCCGTGTCCGAGCGCGCCAGCGAGCGCTTGCCCAGGCAATCCTTGGTCTTGGCCACCAGCCCGCCCATGCCCAGATCCTGCGGCGTGACCGAACCGTCGGTGTCCTGGCCGACGATGATGTAGCCCTTCTCCGCGCGCAGCACGTGCATGGTCTCGGTGCCGTAGGGCGTGATGCCGAATTCCTCGCCCGCCGCCATCAGGGCCTCCCAGACCGCGCGGCCAGCGTTCGCGGGCACGTTCACCTCGTAGGCGCGCTCGCCGGAAAAGCTGATCCGCATCACGCGCGCCGGAATGCCGGCGGCCAGGCCGTCGCGATAGCTCATGAAGGGAAACGCCTCGTTCGAGAAATCGATATCGCCGCAGACCTTGCGCAGCACCGCGCGGCTTTTCGGACCGGCGACCGCGAAGGTGGCCCAATGATCGGTCACCGAGGCCAGCCGCACTTTCAGTTGCGGCCATTCGGTCTGCAGCCAGCGCTCCATCCAGGACAGCACGCGCGCCGCGCCGCCCGTGGTGGTGGTCATCATGAAGTGATGCTCGCCCAGCCGCGTCGTGACGCCATCGTCGAACACCATGCCGTTCTCGTCCAGCATCAGGCCGTAGCGGCATTTGCCGATCTCGAGCTTGCCCCAGGGATTGGTGTACATCCAGTTCAGCAGGGCCACCGCGTCCGGCCCCTGGATGTCGATCTTGCCCAGCGTGGAGGCATCCAGGATGCCCACGCCGTTGCGCACCGCCAGGCACTCGCGGCGCACGGCGGCGTGCAGGTCCTCGCCCCGCTGCGGGTAGTACCAGGGCCGCTTCCAGTTGCCCACGTCCTCGAACAGCGCGCCGCGCCCGGCGTGCCACTCATGCAGGCAGGTCTTGCGCACCGGATCGAGGAACTCGCCCAGCTCGCGCCCGGCGAAGGCGCCGAACGAGACCGGCGTGTAGTTCGGTCGGTAGGTGGTGGTGCCGGTCTCGGGGATGGACTTGCCCAGCGCCTGCGCCAGGATGGCCATGCCGTTGATGTTGCCGAGCTTGCCCTGGTCCGTGCCGAAGCCCATCGCCGTATAGCGCTTGACGTGCTCGACCGATTCGAAGCCCTCGCGCGCGGCCAGCAGGATGTCGGACGCCGCCACGTCATTCTGGAAGTCGACGAACTGCTTGGGGCCGCGCGCGGCCGCGTCCGGACCGCCTGCCAGCCACAGCGGCATCAGCGCGTCCTCGGCGGTGGACGCCGCCCGGGGAACGGGCAGCGCCGTCGAGACGGAGAAACCGGCGGCGCTGGCGGCTTCGGCGCCAGCGCGGGTTGCCTGCGCCAGCGCGAGACACAATTCGAACTCGCCGGCCGCCGCCCCCACGCTGGCCTCGGCCTGCACGCTCTTGCCGGGCACGAAGCAGGCCTTGCGCTCCAGCCACTGCGGCTTGCCGCCAGATTGCGCGTGCAGGTGCAGCACCGGGCTCAGGCCGCCCGACATCGCCAGCAGATCGCATTGCAAGGTCGCGACGCGCCCGCCGGACTGGCCCTTGGCATATGCGTGCACGTCGACGGACGCGACCCGCCGCTTGCCGTGCGCGGCCATCACGACGGCCCCGGCCATCACGGTCACGCCCAGGCGCCGGGCGGCGTCCGGCAGGATGCCGTCGGCCGAGGCGCGGGCATCCACCACGACGACCCTGGCCCCGCAATCGGCCAGATCGATGGCCGCCTGATAGGCGCGGTCATTGTTGGCGAACAGCACCACGTCGCGCCCGGGCAGCACGCCATAGCGATGGATGTAGGTCGACACGGCCGAGGCCAGCATCACGCCCGGCAGGTCGTTGTTGCCGAACACCAGCGGACGCTCGTGCGCGCCGGTCGCCAGGACCACCCGGGCGGCCCGGATCTTCCACAGCAGCTCGCGCGAACCCGCGCGCATCGACACAGGCAGATGATCGGTCAGCCGCTGGGCGACGGTCACCAGGTTGTGGTCCTGGTAGCCGAAGGCCGTGCCGCGCGTCAGAATCCGGACATCGGGCCGCTGGCGCAGGCCCGCCTCGATGCGCCCGGCCCAGCGCAATGCCGGCTCGCCGTCGATCTCTGCCGGGCAGGACAGCAGGCTGCCGCCCAGCTCGCGCTGCTCGTCCACCAGGATCACGCGCGCGCCAGTCGCCGCCGCCGCGTCAGCGGCCGCCAATCCCGCCGGTCCGCCGCCCACCACCAGCACATCGCAATGGGCGTAGCGCTTGTCGTAGCGCTCGACATCGCGGGCATCCGGCGCGCTGCCCAGGCCGGCTGCCGCGCGGATCCTGGCCTCGTACCGGGGCCACAGGCGGCGCGGCCACATGAAGGTCTTGTAATAGAAGCCGGCGGGCAGGAAGCGCGCCAGCCGCTGGTTGATGGCCAGGCGGTCGCGCTCCAGCGACGGTTCCGCATTCACGCTGGATGCCGTCAGGCCCTGGTACAGCTCGATCTCGGTGGCGCGCGCGTTCGGCACGCTGTATGGCCCGGCTTCGAGCTGCACGACGGCGTTGGGTTCTTCCACCCCCGCCGCGACGATGCCGCGCGGCCGGTGGTACTTGAAGCTGCGGGCGACGAAACGCACGCCATTGGCCAGCAGCGCCGAGGCCAGCGTGTCGCCCTGGTAGCCCTGGTACGCCACGCCATTGAACGTGAAGCGCAGGGGCTGGGAACGGTCGATGCGCCCCCCGACATCCAGTCGGTCGACCTGTTTCATTGTGCGCCTCCCTGCCCCGCTGCGTCGGCTGCGGCGACGGACGCGCCCGGCGCGAAGGTCTCGTAACCCAGGATCTGGTAGCTGACGGTGTCGCGCAGCACCTTGAACCAGCGGCGGCAGCCCTGCGCGTGCACCCACTGCTCGCGATGCTGCCCACGGGGATTCCTGCGCATGAACAGGTAGTCGCCCCACTCACGGTCGGTCAGCTGTTCGGGATGCAGCGGGCGCGCGATGTCGGCCTCGCCGCCGCAGGAGAACTCGGACTCCGCGCGCGGGCCGCAATAGGGACATTCGATCAGCAGCATGCAGCTCTCCAGGCAAGGTTCAGTGCGCGACGGCGGCGGCGCCGTGCTCGTCGATCAGGTGGCCGGTATAGAAGCGGTCCAGCGAGAACGGCGCGTTCAGCGGATGGGGCGCGTCGCGGGCGATGGTGTGGGCATACACCCAGCCGGACCCCGGCGTGGCCTTGAAGCCGCCCGTGCCCCAGCCGCAGTTGAAGTACAGCCCCTGGACCGGGGTCTTGCTGATGATGGGGCAGGCGTCGGGCGACACGTCGACGATGCCGCCCCACTGGCGGTTCATGCGCACGCGCGAGAAGGCGGGGAACATTTCCACGATCGCGCCCAGCGTGCCCTCGATGATCTGGAAGCTGCCGCGCTGCCCGAAGCCGGTGTACTGGTCGATGCCCGCGCCGATGACCAGGTCGCCCTTGTCCGACTGGCTGATGTAGGCATGGACAGCGTTGGACATGATCACGGAGTTCAGCACCGGCTTGAGCGGCTCGGATACCAGCGCCTGCAGCGGGTGGCTTTCCAGCGGCAGCCGCACGCCGGCCATGTCGGCGAGCGTGGTGGAGTTGCCTGCGGCCACGATGGCGACCTTGGCGGCCTTGATGTAGCCCTGCGTGGTCTCGACGCCGGCCACCGCCCCGCCCTCGCGGCGGATGCCGGTCACCTGGCAGTTCTGGATGATGTGGACGCCGGCGCGGTCGGCGCCCCGCGCGTAGCCCCAGGCCACCGCGTCATGCCGGGCCACGCCCGCGCGCCGCTGGATCGACGCGCCCAGCACGGGATAGCGGCTGTCCAGGTTGATGGCGGGCTCGATTTCCTGGACCTGGGCCGGCGTCAGGAATTCGGCATCGATGCCGTTGAGCCGGTTGGCATTGACGCGCCGCTGGGTGTCGCGCACGTCCTGCAGGGTGTGCGCCAGGTTCATCACACCGCGCTGGCTGAACATCACGTTGTAGTTCAGGTCCTGCGACAGCCCTTCCCACAGCTTCATCGCCTTTTCGTAGAGCGCGGCCGATTCGTCCCACAAGTAGTTGGAACGGACGATGGTGGTGTTGCGGGCCGTGTTGCCGCCCCCGATCCAGCCCTTTTCCAGCACGGCCACGTTGGTGATGCCGTGCTCCCTGGCCAGGTAATAGGCAGTGGCCAGGCCATGCCCGCCGCCGCCGACGATGACCACGTCGTAGGCGGCGCGCGGCGCCGGGCTCTTCCACTGGCGCTGCCAGTTCTGGTGATAGGACAGCCCGTTGCGCAACAGGCTGAAGATGGAATAGCGGCTCATGTCCCGGACTCCCTCAGCATTCGACGACGTTCACGGCCAGTCCGCCGCGCGACGTCTCCTTGTATTTGGTCTTCATGTCGGCCCCCGTCTCGCGCATGGTCTTGATGACGGCGTCCAGCGGCACGTAGTGCTGGCCGTCGCCCTTGAGCGCCATGCGCGAGGCGTTGATGGCCTTGATCGCGCCCATGGCGTTGCGCTCGATGCAGGGAATCTGCACGCGTCCGCCCACCGGGTCGCAGGTCATGCCCAGGTTGTGCTCCATGCCGATCTCGGCCGCGTTCTCGACCTGCTCGGGCGTGCCGCCCATCACGGCGGCCAATGCCGCCGCGGCCATGGAGCAGGCCACGCCGACCTCGCCCTGGCAGCCGACCTCGGCGCCCGAGATCGACGCGGTTTCCTTGTAGATGGCGCCGATGGCGGCGGCGGTCAGTAGGAAATCGACAATGCCGTCGTCATTCGCGCCTGGCACGAAGCGCGCGTAGTAGTGCAGCACCGCCGGGATCACGCCGGCCGCGCCGTTGGTCGGCGCGGTGACCACGCGGCCGCCGGCGGCGTTCTCTTCGTTGACGGCCATGGCGTACAGGTTGACCCAGTCCAGCATGGCGAGCGGATCGCGCAGCGATTCCTCGGACCGGGCCCGCAGCTGGCGGCGCAGCTCGGGCGCGCGGCGCTTGACGCGCAAAGGGCCGGGCAGCTCGCCCTCCATGCGGCAGCCGCGCTCGACGCAGGCGCTCATGGCCGACCAGATGTCCAGCAGGCCGGCGCGCACCGCCGACGGCGGCCGCCGCGCGCACTCGTTGCGCAGCACCACCTGGGCGATGGACAGCCCGCTCGCGCGGCAGGCGCCCAGCAGGTCGGCGCCGGTGCGGAATGGATGCGGCAGGCCGGCGGGCGGGACGGCGTTGCCTCCCTTCCCGCCCTGTCCATCGACCACGAAGCCGCCGCCAATCGAGTAATAGATGCCTTGCGCGAGCGGCGCGCCCTGCCCGTCCACGGCCTGGAACCGCATGCCGTTGGAATGCGCGCCGGCTTCTGCCGCGCCCAGCAGGCGGCGGAAATAGAACAGATGCGCCTTTTCCTCGAAGCCGACGACGTGGGTCCCGGCGAGCGCCAGGCGCTTGCCCAGGCGGATCCGCGCCAGGCGCGGCTCGACCTCGTCCGGGTCGATGCGGTCGGGCAGGCAGCCTTCCATGCCCAGCATCACGGCCTTGTCGGTGCCGTGTCCCTTGCCGGTCGCGCCCAGCGAGCCGTACAGCTCGACCCGCACGCCGCGCACGGCAGCCAGTGCGCCCGTCTGCGCGAGGCGCGCGGCGAAGCGGCTGGCGGCGATCATCGGGCCCACCGTGTGCGAGCTGGAAGGTCCGATGCCGATCTTGAACAGGTCGAAGGCGCTGACGTTCATCTGGCGGTTCCTGCGCCCGCGGGGTGCGGACGGCGTTGGATGCCAGTACAGCAAAGGGCGCAATCCGCAGATAGAACAAAAGCGGCATCGCGCAGGGATCGGCCCGCCAGCGCCCGCCGCGCCAATGCCGGCGTTGACCTGCCCTAGTGTGCTGTCCCGCAGATATGCCCGCACGAAATCCACCCCTAGCCGCCATGGCGTCGTTGCAAATCCTCGCGAACCCTACGGGTATCACTGCGGTTTGCGCCTAGCCCTGACGTCTATAGATGAATTTCGTCATGCGCACGCGTCTACGGGACAGCACACTAGTAGAACTGCGAGCGGTTGGGAAACAGCTCCGCGTAGTCGGCCCCGTCAGCCGGAGCCCCCCCCGCCGCCGGCGCGGCCGCTTCCTGCCGGCCGCCCGCTCGGTAGACGCCCGGCGGCACGCCGTAGGCCTGGCGGAATTCGCGCCCCATGTGGGACGCATCCGAGAAGCCGCAGGCCGACGCGATGGCGGCGACGGTCTTGTCCGATTGCCGCAGCATCCAGGCCGCCACGCCCAGGCGCATCGTGCGCGCGTAGGCCTGCGGCGACTTGCCGGTATCTTCCTTGAACAGGCGCTCCAGCTGCCGCACCGACATGTCGAGCTTCTTCGCCAGCGCGTCCACCGTCAGCGCCTGGCTCAGGTGCTGCTCCATGAGCAGGATCGCGCGCCTGACCTTGGGATGGCTGGACGGCGCGGCGCCGGGCAGATGCGGTTGCGGCTGCGGCGCGTTGTAGCGGCCGGGCTCGTCGACCTGCAGGATGCGCAGCGCCTTCTGCACGGCGGCCGGCGGAACGTGGCGCGCCAGGATCGCCGCCCCCACGTCGATGGAAGCGCGGCCGCCCGAGCAGGTGATGCGGCGGCGGTCCTCGACATAGAGCCGGTCGGCCACCAGCAGATTGGCGTCAGCCTGCGGGAATTGTTCCAGGAAGTCCCAGTAATGGAACCAGCTGACGCAGACCCGGTGCCCGTCCAGCACGCCGGCGCGCATCAGCGCGAAGGCGCCGGTGCACACCCCCACCAGCGTCGTGCGCGAGCCGCCCGCCGCGCGGATGAAATCCAGCGTCGCCTTGCTGATCTCGGGCGTTGCGCGCAGCAGCCCGCCCACCACGACCAGATAGTCGTAGGCATCGGGACGGCCGAACACGGTCCAGGGCGCGATCTGCACGCCGCAACTCGCCCGCACCTGTTGCGGGTTCTCTCCCAGTATTTCCCAGGAGCAGCGGCGCGGGCGGCTGTTGTCGCCCTCGTCGCTCGCCAGGCGCAGCACGTCCACCAGCCCTGAAAAGGCCGTCAACGTGAAGTCCGGCAGCAGGATGATGCCGAAGCGGACGGGCGCGCCGTCCTGCGCGTCGGGCGCGTTCATGGCGTGGCGGGATTCCCTTGTACGGTGCGGCAAGGGGCGGGGCGGCGCGCCGGCGCCGCCGGGCCATTATTCCAGAGATGGGGCGCCAGGGGCAGCTCGCGGCTGGCGTGAATATGCCGCCGCCGAGGCGGTTCCGTTCTAGTCGCGCGCCGGGCCGTGGTGCTGTACTGCGTCCAGTCCGCCGCATCGCGCGACGACAGCGCCCGCGGTCCCTTTCCCCTCACTTCCCAGCAAGGAACGGTCCCATGTTCTCGACCCGCATGAACATAGAAGATTTCGATCCGGCGCTGTGGGCGGCGATGCGCGCCGAAACCCGCCGCCAGGAAGACCACATCGAACTGATCGCCTCCGAGAACTACGCCAGCCCGCGCGTGCTGCAGGCGCAGGGATCGGCGCTGACGAACAAGTATGCGGAAGGCTATCCCGGCAAGCGCTACTACGGCGGCTGCGAGCATGTGGACGAGGTGGAGCGGCTGGCCATCGAGCGCGCCTGCGCGCTGTTCGGCGCCGACTGGGCCAACGTGCAGCCGCACTCCGGCTCGCAGGCCAACGCCGCGGTCTACCAGGCCCTGCTGACACCCGGCGACACGGTGGCGGGCATGAGCCTGGCGCATGGCGGCCACCTGACGCACGGGGCCAAGGTGAATTTCTCGGGCAAGCTCTACCAGGCCGTGCAGTACGGCGTCGACGCCAAGGGCCTGATCGACTATGACGCGCTGTTCCGGCTGACGCAGGAGCATCGCCCGCGCATGCTGGTGGCCGGTTTTTCCGCCTATTCGC
Organism: Achromobacter sp. 1011811831; assembly: GCF_059760905.1. Taxonomy (NCBI): domain Bacteria; kingdom Pseudomonadati; phylum Pseudomonadota; class Betaproteobacteria; order Burkholderiales; family Alcaligenaceae; genus Achromobacter; species Achromobacter sp. 1011811831. Next base: position 25,680 of record NZ_JCBANG010000072.1, on the reverse strand, counting down.
GCCACCTGGATTTCCCCCGGCTGCGCGCGATCGCCGACAGCGTCGGCGCCTGGCTGTTCGTCGACATCGCGCACGTGGCCGGCCTGGTCGCGGCCGGGCTGTACCCCAATCCGGTGCCTTACGCGGACATCGTCACCACCACCACGCACAAGACGCTCCGGGGTCCGCGCGGCGGTCTCATCATGGGCCGCGCCAACCCGGACATCGAAAAGAAGATCGCCTCGATGGTGTTCCCCGGCATCCAGGGCGGCCCCCTGATGCACGTGATCGCGGCCAAGGCCGTGGCGTTCAAGGAGGCGCAGCAGGCGGATTTCGCCGGCTACCAGCGCCAGGTGCTGGCGAACGCCCGCGCCATGGCCGCCGCGTTCCAGGACCGGGGCTACAAGATCGTGTCCGGCGGCACCGACAACCACCTGCTGCTGGTGGACCTGACGGGCAAGTCCCTGACCGGCAAGGACGCCGACGCGGCCCTGGGCCAGGCCGGCATCACCGTCAACAAGAATGCCGTCCCGAACGATCCGCAGCCGCCCTTCGTCACCAGCGGCATCCGCATCGGCACGCCAGCGGTGACGTCGCGCGGCTTTGGCGAGGCCGAAGTCCGCGACGTGGCGGACTGGATCTGCGATGTGCTCGACGACCATCAGAATCCCGCCGTCATCGCCACGGTCGCGGACGAGGTGCAGGCGCTGTGCCGCCGCTACCCCGTGTACGGCGCGCCCGCCCAGGACGCCGCCTGATTCGCCACCCAGAAGACCTCCGCCATGCACGCCCAGGACGCCCATACCCCTCCCGCCCGCCCATTCTGCCTGACCCTGACCTGCCCCAGCGAACCGGGACAGGTCGCCGCCGTGGTCGGGTTCCTGGACCGGCGCGGCGGCTATGTCGATGAACTGGCTGTGTTCGACGACAAGAGCAAGCAGCGCTTCTTCCTGCGCTGCATCTTCCACGGCGTGGCGGCGCAGCCCCTGGAACTGGATGCCTTGAAGCGTGATTTCGCCCACATCGCGGCGCGCTTCGACATGTCCTGGCAGGTGTACGACCTGACGCGGCGGCCCAGGGTGGTCATCATGGTGTCGAAGCTGGACCACTGCCTGGCGGACCTGCTGTTCCGCTGGCGCATGGACGAGCTGTGCATGGACATCGCCGCCATCGTGTCCAACCATCCGGACCTGCGCCCCCTGGCGCGGGAACATGCGATCGCCTTCCACCACCTGCCCGTCACGCCGCAGACCAAGCCCGAGCAGGAGTCCCGGCTGCTGCGGCTGGTGGAGGACAGCGGCGTGGACCTGGTGGTGCTGGCGCGCTACATGCAGGTGCTGTCGCCCGACGCCACGGCGCGGCTGGCGGGCCGGGCCATCAACATCCACCATTCGTTCCTGCCCGGCTTCAAGGGCGCGCGCCCCTATCACCAGGCCTTCGAGCGCGGCGTCAAGCTGATCGGGGCCACCGCGCATTTCGTGACCGAGGACCTGGACGAAGGCCCCATCATCGAACAGATGGTGGATCGCGTGGACCACAGCCACGACCCCGCGCAGCTGCTCGCCGCCGGACGCGACATGGAATGCGTGGCGCTGGCGCGGGCCGTGCGCCTGTATCTCGAACGCCGCGTCTTCATCAACGGCAACCGGACGGTGGTGCTGTAGCCGGCGGCCGGCCTCAAGGTCGCCGCCGGCCCTTGCGTTGGCGCGACGGCCCGGCATGGCGCCCGCGCCCATGACACGGACCGGACCCGCTCTTGCCGCCCCGCTCACATGGACCGGACTTCGAACACGCAAGCGTGATCCGGCCCATGCTCGCCCGCGCACACGGCCTCGTGGCAGCGGGCGCGCAGCGTGGCGCCCGCATCGAGCGACACCCAATCCATGGCGCCGGCGAACCAGCCCGCGAACATATGGCAGCGCTTGCCCTGTCCTGCGTGCGCCTGGAGCACGAAGGCGGAATGGCGCAGCTCGATGTCGGCCGTGGCCCGGTCCGGATCGATGCCGGCGATGGAGAACCGCCCCCAGCCTCGCTGCGAGATCCGGGTCAGATAGTGGGCGAAGACATCGACCCCGCGTATGCCGTGCTGCCTGGCTTCGCGGTCACACCAGTAGTACGCCGACCTGTGGCCCGCCGTGTACAGAATGGCGGCATAGGCCTCGCGTCCCAGCGCCTGCTCCACCGCCTCGTGGTTGTTGACCAGGAAGTGGCGCGGCACATAGAGCATGGGCAAGGCGTCGGTGGTCCAGACGCCGGTCTTCTCGTCGACGTCGATGGGAACTTGCGGATTCATGTCTGTCTCCGGAATGAACGGGATCAGGCCGCCCAGGCTTCGCCGAACACGCGCAGCCAGTTGGCGCCGATGACCTTCTCGATGCGCGATTCGGGCCAGCCCGCGCGCGCCATGGCGTCGGTCAGGTTGGGGAAGTCGCCGATGGTGCGAAAGCCATCCGGGTTCAGGATGGGACCGAAGTCCGTGAGCCTGCGGTAGCGCCCCTTGTCATGCGTGATCCAGTCGAAGAAGCCCTTGTCGTAGCCCTGGGTGAAGTCCGTGCCCACGCCCACGCAGTCCTCGCCGACCCGGTCGATGGTGTAGCCGATGGCTTCCACATAGTCGTCCACCGTCGCCTCGACCCCGCGCCGCAGGAAGGGCGGGAACATGGTGACGCCGACGAAGCCGCCGTGGTCGGCGATGAAGCGCAGCTCGTCGTCGGACTTGTTGCGCGGATGCTCCTTCAGGCCCAGCGGCGCGCAGTGCGAATAGCAGACCGGCCGGGTGGAAGCCAGGATCGCCTCGCGCGAGGTCCGGCCGCCGACATGGGACAGGTCCACCATGATGCCGACGCGGTTCATTTCCTGGATCAGCTCCTGCCCATAGCCCGACAGGCCGCCGTCGCGCTCATAGCAGCCGGTGCCCACCAGGTTCTGGGTGTTGTAGCAAAGCTGGATCACGCGCACGCCCATGTCGGCGAAGGCCTCGACATGGCCCAGGTGATCCTCGCAGGCATGGGCGTTCTGGAAACTCAGGATGACGCCGACCTTGCCCTCGCGCTTGGCCCGCAGGATGTCGGCGGGCGTGCGCACCAGGATCGCCAGGTCCTGGCTGTCGCGGATCAGCGCCTTCATGTCGGCGATATTGGCGACCGTGTCCTGGAATCCTTCCCAGACCGAGACCGTGCAGCTGGCCGCGCTGAGCCCGCCGCGCCGCATGTCCTCGAAGATCGAGCGGTCCCACTTGGCGATGATCAGGCCGTCGATGACGATGCTGCGTTGATGTAGCGCGTTCATATGCGGTGCGTCTTGGTGTGCTGCGTTCATGTGCGGTGTGTGCATGCATGCTCCTTGCTCAGCGCGTGCGCGGCAGGCTCACCGCCCGCGCGGACGGTTCGGGCTGGCGCGCCGACAGTTCTTCCAGCGAGATGCCGCGCGTCTCCACGCCCAGCACGTAGACCAGCAACGCTGCGACGAAGAAGCAGCCCGCCCCGACCGTGAACACGCCGCCCTGCCCCCAGTTGGGCAGCACCACGCCCACCAGGTACGGGCCCAGCAGCGACCCCACCCGCCCCACGGCCGACGCGAAGCCCGATCCGGTCGCGCGCGCGCCGGTCGAATACAGTTCCGGCGTGTAGGCGTACAGCACCGCCCACATGCCGAACAGGAAGAACTGCATGACCAGGCCGGAGATGATCAGCGGCGTCTCGCTGCCCGCCAGGATGGCGGTCTGGCCGTAGGCGAACACGGCCAGCGCGCCGCCCAGCAGCGCGGCGATGCAGGTGGGCTTGCGCCCCCATTTCTCGACCAGCCAGGCGGCGCAGAGAAAGCCCGGAATGCCGCCCAGCGAAATCAGCACCGTGTACATCACGGACTTGGTCACGGCGAAGCCGGCCTGCTGCAGCAGCGCCCCCAGCCAGGTGGTCAATCCGTAGAAGCCCAGCAGGGCGAAGAACCACAGGCCCCACACCATGATGGTGCGGCCGCGGTACTGCGCCGAGAACAGCAACGCCAGCGCGCCGCGCTTTTCCTGCGGGGCGACGTGGATCTCGACCGGCTCTGGCAGCGTCCGCACGCCCAGGCTCTTGCTGACCTTGGCCTCGATGTCGCTCAAGACGCGCTCGGCCTCGTCGTGGCGGCCGGCGTGCTCCAGCCAGCGCGGCGATTCCGGCACGTAGCGCCGCACCACCAGCAGGAAGGCGGCCGGAATCGCCAGCACCACGAAGACGGTGCGCCAGTCCGCCACGGACAGCAGGTAGTAGGCGATCAGGCCGGCGGTGATGAAGCCCAGCGGCCAGAAGCCGTCCATCAGGGCAATGTAGCGGCCGCGCTGGCGGGTGGGCGTGAACTCGGACAGGATGGTCTGGGCGATGGGAAATTCCATGCCCATGCCCAGGCCCAGCAGCACGCGGTAGAAGATCAGTTCCTGGGCGCTGGCGGCGGTGGAGCACAGGTAGCTGGCCACGCCCCAGATGATCATGCTCACCTGGAACACCGGCTTGCGGCCGAACCGGTCGGCCAGCAGCCCGGACAGCGCCGCGCCGGCCGCCATGCCCAGGAAGCTGGCGCTGGCCAGCAGCCCCGCCTGCGCGGTGCTCAGGCCGAACTCCTGCTTGATGGAGCCCAGCACGAAGGTCATCATGCCCAGGTCGATGGAATCGAAGAAGAAGGCGCCCGCGATGATGATGAAGATGACGCGGTGGTAGCCGCTGATCGGCAGGCGTTCAAGACGTGCGGCGGCGCTGTAGGCCGCAGTGCTGCGCTGCTGGCTCATGTTTTCCCCTGAATATGCGATATGCCCGCGGGGATCGCGACGCGTCGCCGGATGAACGACACGGCCGCCAGGGAGGGCCTTTCTGCGCGCTGCCGCCCTCCTTGCCCGCGAGACCGCGCATGTCGGGATGCGCGGTGAAAGCAAGGCTAAACGCCGTCATGCGCGCCGTAAAATCGCATATTCTGATGGGGGGTATAACGCCGCCTTGTTCCCGGTCGGCGCGCGGATCCGCTAGTGAGCTGTCCCGTAGGTACGTCCGCATGACGAAATTCATCCATAGACGTCAGGGCTAGGCGCAAACCGCAGTGATACCCGTAGGTATCACGAGGATTTGCAACGACGCCATGGCGGCTAGGGGTGGATTTCGTGCGGGCGTATCTGCGGGACAGCACACTAGTGTGGAGCCTGCACAACCCCGCGCGGCGTCCGCCCGCAGATCGCGCTCAGGAAGACTCGGCCCATGGACATCAAGCACTTGCGCACCTTCGTCACCGTGGCCCGGCTGGGCAGCATCACGAAGACCGCCGAGGCCCTGCACCTGACGCAGCCCGCCGTCAGCGGGCAGATCAAGAGCCTGGAAGAGGCGCTGGACGTGAAGCTGCTGCTGCGCACGCCGACGGCCCTGACGCTGACGGGCGCCGGACAGGATCTCAAGCTGCGCGCGGAAAAGGTGATCGACGCCTTCGGCGAATTCGTCAACGCGGCCAAGTCGCGGCGCGGCGCCGTGGCCGGGCAGCTGCGCATCGGGCTGGCGATGTACGACCCGGCCGTGATGCGCGTCGGCGCGCTGATGCACCGGCTCGCGCGCGACTACCCCGGCCTGCGGGTCGACCTGCAGGTCGGGCGGATCAGCTGGTTCTACGACGCGCTGCGCATCGCGGAAATCGACGCGGCCATCTCGGTCTGCCGCAACAGCCTGCCCGGCATCGCCGAAGTGCCCTTGAAGCACATGGTGTTCGAACTGGTCATGCCGGCCTCCTGGGACGCGCCTGCCGATCCCGACCCGGACGCGCTGCTCGCGCTGCCCTGGATCCGGATGAGTCCGCGCAGCGCCCACTTCGACATGATGCGCGAGATACAGCAGCAGATCGGCGCGCCACGGCTCGAAGTGATGGAAGCCGACCACGAAGCCGTCATCCACGCGCTGGTGGCGGCGGGCGTGGGCATCGGCCTGCTGCGCCAGGAACTGGCCGAAATGGGCGAGGCGCGGGGCGAACTGAAGCGCTTGCGGACCTGTACCGCGACGGCGCGCCTGTCCTTCATCTATGCCGTCGAGCGGCAGTCCGACCCGGCCATGGCCGCGGTGGTCAGCGCGCTGCGCGCCACCTGGGGCCTGCCGGACGCCTGACCCGGCCCACAGGGCCGAGGCAGCCCGTCTCGCGGCAGGCTCGGGGCCGCCACCAGGCCACCAGGCCGCTAGCCCGCTAGGCCAGCGTGCGCGTCATCACCACATGGGCAATGCCGGCTTCCATGAATTCCTCGCCTTCCACCTGGAACCCGTGCGCTTCGTAGAAGCCGGCGGCGTGCGTCTGCGCGTGCAGCACCAGCATGCGGTGCCCGTCGCCGTGCCCCTGGCCGATCAGCGCGTCCAGGATCAGCCCGCCCACGCCCAGGCCGCGCGCGCGCTTGCGCACGGCCATGCGACCGATGTGGCCGTCGGGCAACAGGCGCCCGGTACCCACCGCCGTGCCGTCCGTGTCGTAGGCCACCGCGTGCACCGATACCGCGTCGTCGTCGTCGAGCTCGACCTCCACCGGCACGCGCTGCTCGACCACGAAGACCTCGTGGCGCACGCCGGTCGCATCCTCGCGCAGGCGGTCCCAGGTTCCCAAAGTGATGCGTATGCTTGATGTCGCGGTATTCATGCGTGTTTCCTTGCTGCCTGGGCTGATCATGGTTTCCATGCCAAGGACGGCCGCCATCGGGAAAATGCTCCAGCGCGCGGGACCGCCTTGCCAGTCATATTCTCTCAAATGAACCGGGAGAAAACAGCGACCTGGCGCAATGGATCGACAGGAAACAACAGATCGGCGGAAAACCGCTAATAGATGCAATTGCAACTATCCAGCCAAATGGGCGTACCATCGTGGCTTGCTTTCGCCACGAACCGGACACCATGCCCACCCCTGCTCCGCTTTGGTTGAAATCCGCGCCCCTCATGTTCCTGCTGCTGTGGTCCAGCGGCTTCGTCGTCTTGAAGATCGGCCTGGCCTATGCCGACCCGCTGACCTTCCTGGCGCTGCGCTATGCCTGCGTCGTCGCGCTGCTGGCGCCGCTGCTGCTGGCGCTGCGTCCGCCCATGCCGGCCAGCCCGCGCGCGTGGACGCACTTGGCCATGGTGGGACTGCTGCTGCAGGCCGGCTACTTCGGCTTCACCTACCTGGCGCTGGCGCACGGCATCTCGGCCGGCGGCGTGGCCCTGATCACCTCGCTGCAACCCATCCTGGTCGGCCTGCTGGCCCCGGCCATCGCCCGCGAGCGCGTCGACGCGCGGCGCTGGGCAGGGCTGACGCTGGGCGTGCTGGGCGCGGGGCTGGTGATCGTGGCCAAGGCGTCGGTGGACCTGCAATCGGCGGCGGGACTGGCCTACGCGGTGGCGGCGCTGCTGTGCATCACCGGCGGCACGCTGTATGAAAAGCGCTACGGCACGGACACCCATCCGGTGGTCTCGAACCTGACGCAGTATTCGGTGGGCCTGCTGGTGACGGCCCCGCTGGCGTTCTGGCTGGAGCCCATGCGGGTGGAATGGACCGGGGCGCTGTTCGGCTCGCTGGCCTATCTGGTGGTGGGCAACTCGCTGGTGGCCATCTCGCTGCTGCTGGCCATGCTGCGGCACGGCGAGGCCTCGCGCGTATCCGCGCTGTTCTTCCTGGTGCCGCCCTGCTCGGCCGTGATCGCGTATGCGGCGCTGGACGAGGCCATTCCGGCGCTGGCCTGGCCGGGCATGGCGCTGGCGGCGCTGGGCATCCTGCTGGTGACGCGGGCACGGCCGGCGGCCGCCACGTAGCACGGACACGGCCGCCAGCGGCCAAGTAGAATGGGCGGCTTCGCGCCGCCCCGCCTACGTCCGCCCCCAATGAACGCCGTCATCACCGCCGCCCTGCCGGTTTTCGCGCTGATCCTGACCGGCTGGCTGGCGGCTCGCTGGAACCTCCTGGGCAGCGGCGCCACCGACGCGCTCAACCGCTACGTGGTCTATCTGTCGCTGCCGGCGCTGTTGTTCCGCGCCATGACCCAGGTCGACCTGGCCGCCATGGCGCACTGGGGCTACGTCGGCGCCTTCGCCGGCGGCATCGCCATCACCTTCGTCGTCGGTTTCGCCGGCCGGCGCGGCGCGCGGCGCGCGCTGACCGACCGCAGCATCGAAGGCCTGGCCGCCTCCTACGCCAACGCGGGGTACATGGGCATTCCGCTGTGCGTGGCCCTGTTCGGCGCGGAAAGCCTGGCGCCGGCGGCGTTTGCCACCTTGTTGACGGCCAGCGTGCTGTTCGGCTGCGCCATCGCCCTGATCGAGCTGGACCGCCAGCAGGCGCCCGGCCTGGGCGCCACCCTGCTCAAGGTCGGCCAGGCGCTGATGCGCAACCCGCTGCTGGCCGCGCCCGTGGCCGGCCTGGCCTGGGCCGCCACCGGCATCGCGCTGCCCGAAGGGCTGGACCGCTACGTGACGCTGCTGGGCGCCTCGGCCAGCCCTTGCGCGCTGGTGGCCATCGGCCTGTTCCTGGCGCAGACCGAGACGGCCAGCCCCGGCCCCGGCGTGCTGCGGCTGGTGCTGGGCAAGCTGCTGCTGCAGCCGGCCGCCACGGCGGCCCTGGCCTTCCTGGTGTTCGACATGCCGCCGCTGTGGGCCTGGACCGCCGTGCTGATGAGCGCGCTGCCCATCGGCACCGGCCCCTTCATGCTGGCGCGCCTGTACGGGCGCGACGCCCGCCTGACCTCGCGCGCCATCCTCGTTTCTACCCTGGCCTCGGTGCTCACCATCAGCCTGCTGGTGGCCTGGATCAGCGCCCATCCCCTCAACTGACTCCCTCGTTGAAAGCCCCGCCATGCTGCTTGCCGCCGCGATCTTCATCCTGACCATCACCCTCGTCATCTGGCAGCCGCGCGGCCTGTCCATCGGCTGGAGCGCGCTGATCGGCGCCGCCCTGGCGCTGGCCACCGGCGTGGTGCAGCCCGGCGACATCCCCGACGTCTGGCGCATCGTCTGGAACGCCACCGCGACCTTCATCGCCATCATCATCACCAGCCTGATCCTGGACGAAGCCGGCTTCTTCGAATGGTCGGCGCTGCACGTGGCGCGCTGGGGCGGCGGCCGCGGACGGCTGCTGTTCGTGCTGATCGTGCTGCTGGGCGCCGTGGTCTCGGCGCTGTTCGCCAACGATGGCGCGGCGCTGATCCTGACGCCCATCGTCATGGAGATGCTGCTGGCGCTGGGCTTCGGCCCCGGCGCCTCGCTGGCCTTCGTCATGGCCGCCGGCTTCATCGCCGACACCGGCAGCATCGCGCTGATCGTCTCCAACCTGGTCAACATCGTGTCGGCGGACTTCTTCGGCATCGGCTTCGGCGAGTACGCCTCGGTGATGGTGCCGGTGAACCTGATGGCGGTGGCGTCCACGCTGGCGGTGCTGTTGCTGTTCTTCCGCAAGAGCATTCCGCCGCGCTACGACGTCAGCCAGCTGCCCGCCCCCGCCTCGGCGGTGCGCGACCCGGTCACGTTCCGCGCCGGCTGGGTCGTGCTGGCGCTGCTGCTGGCGGGCTTCTTCGTCCTGGAACCGCTGGGCATCCCGGTCAGCGCCATCGCGGCCGCCGGCGCGCTGGGCCTGCTGCTGATCGCCGGCCGCCAGCACATCGTCGGCACGCGGCGCGTCATGCGCGGGGCGCCCTGGCACATCGTGGTGTTCTCGCTGGGCATGTACCTGGTGGTGTACGGCCTGCGCAACGCCGGCCTGACCGCCTATCTGACCCAGGTGCTGGAACGCTGCGCGGAATACGGCGTGTGGGGCGCGGCGATGGGCACCGGACTGGCGACGGCCTTCCTGTCATCGGTCATGAACAACCTGCCCACCGTGCTGGTCGGCGCGCTGTCCATCGCCGACACCAGCGCCGTGGGCCCGGTGAAGGACGCCATGATCTACGCCAACGTGATCGGCAGCGACCTGGGGCCCAAGATCACCCCGATCGGCAGCCTGGCCACCCTGCTGTGGCTGCACGTGCTGGCGCGCAAGGGCCTGCGCATCACCTGGGGCTACTACTTCCGCGTCGGCCTGGTGCTGACGCTGCCGGTGCTGCTGCTGACGCTGGCGGCGCTGGCCTGGCGCCTGCAGTAGGCGCCAGCCCATCCCGACGTGGCCGGCGGAGGGCCGGTCGCGCCGTCACGCATGACCCACCACAGTGCTAGCATCGCGCATCCGCCCCCGCCATCGCCCGCAACAGGAGCCGCCATGCAGGAAACCCTCGTCGACTACCGCGAAACCTACAGCTTCCGGCCCGTGGACAGCTTCAGCGCCAGCCGGCTGTCGGACGCGCCTACGCTGGAACAGGTCCTGCAGGTGGCCGAGCGCCTGCGCGCCGCCGAGCCGCAATACCGCTACCTGTGCACGCTCGACGATGTGAACCAGAGCTGCTACACCAGCGGCCACGCCCTGGAAGACGAGCGCCTGACCTTCGATTACGACTACGACGACCTGGACCTGGACGATCCCGAGTCCGTGCGCGCCTATGAGTCGCGCCGGCTGGCGCACGTGGTGGCCCGGCTTCAGGATCCGCAGCTGCAACAGGCCTGGGAATCGCTGCCCGGCACGCTCTACGCCAGCGCCGACGACATCGCCGCGCTGGCCGCGATGAACCGGGATCCCCAGCGCGTGCTGGACCAGGTCGTCTATGTGCAGCGCGTGCCCGTGCCGCAAGACAATCTGCTGATCGCCGGCATGGTCAACGGCTATTTTTCCGCCGACTGGGACGTGTTCCAGAACCACGCCATCATCCGTCGCATGGAAGCGCGGCACGGCTACCGCTTTTTCGGCATCGGCGCGGCCTGGCTGGGCTTCATCCGCCCGCAAGCGCCCGGCGCCGACGAGGCGCAGCGGCTGGTAGCGGACCTGACCGAGCTGTATCACGTTCAGGGCGACGCGCAGGACGAGGCCGCGCCAGCCTGGCGCGAGCTGGCCCAGGCCGTGCAGGCCAGCAAGGTGCTGCTGCTGGGCTATGCCGAGGATTTCGCGGAGATCCTGGCGTAGCGGCGGAGGGGAAAGGGATGGGACGCCGACGGGCGATGGCGGGCCAGCCCAGGGCGCAGGGTCGCCCGCCATATGCGCTCTCCTCCACTTCTTATTACTCATGGCTATTTATCAAGCACGGATTTGTGGTTTGAGATATTTACGCCAGCGCGTAGACTGACGTCCTTTCCACGGGTGCGCTGACGCGCCCGTTTTTCGTGGCCCTGCGCGACGGACCAGCGCCGCCTCCGGACGCACGAGCGCCGCCCCAGGCGCGGCCACGTTCTGCTTTCCGCTTTTTCTCCGGGACTCATCCATGAGCGCCAACGCCTCCACCCTGCCCCTGCCCTCGGCCCTGCCGCCCATCCGCGCCAACCGCGCCCCCCTGTGGATCGCGCTGCTGCTGGTAGCCGCGGGCGCCGTCTATCTCAACCAGAGCGTCAGCTGGCGCCAGGGCGCGCTATGGATCGTCGGCGCGCTGCTGGGCGTGGCGCTGTATCACGCGTCCTTCGGCTTCACCCAGGCCTGGCGCGTATTCGTCTCCGACCGCCGCGGCGCCGGCCTGCGCGCGCAGATGTTCATGCTGGGCCTGGGCGTGCTGCTGTTCTTCCCCGTGCTGTCGCAAGGCTCGCTGTTCGGCCAGCCCGTGGCCGGCTTCGTCTCGCCGCCGGGCGTGTCGGTGCTGCTGGGCGCTTTCCTGTTCGGCATCGGCATGCAGCTGGGCGGCGGCTGCGCCTCGGGCACGCTGTTCGCGGTCGGCGGCGGCAATACCCGCATGGTGGTCACGCTGCTGTTCTTCATCGTCGGCTCGGTCATCGCCACGGCCAACTTCGGCTGGTGGTCGACGCTGCCGGCGCTGGCCCCGACCTCGCTGGTCAAGAGCTGGGGCCTGGCGCCCGCGCTGATCGCCAACCTGGCCGTCTTCGCGCTGATCGCCTGGGCCGCCACCGCACTGGAAAAGCGCCGCCACGGCCATGTGATCTCCTTCGCCTCGCGCACCGCGCGGCCGGGTTCGCTGCTGCAAGGCCCCTGGCCGCTGATCTGGGGCGGCGTGGCGCTGGTCGCGCTGAACTTCGCCACCCTGGCGCTGGCCGGCCGCCCCTGGGGCGTGACCTCGGCCTTCGCGCTGTGGGGCGCCAAGACGCTGGACGCGCTGGGCAGCGACGTGGCCACCTGGACCTACTGGAGCAAGCAGACCTCGCTGGCCGCGCCGCTGCGCCAGGACGTGACCACGGTCATGGACCTGGGCCTGATGCTGGGCGCGCTGGCCGCGGCCAGCGCCGCCGGCAAGTTCGCGCCGGTCTGGAAAGTGCCGGCGCGCTCGCTGGCTGGCGCCGTCATCGGCGGCCTGCTGCTGGGTTACGGCTCGCGCCTGGCCTTCGGCTGCAACATCGGCGCCTACTTCAGCGGCATCCTGTCGGGCAGCCTGCACGCCTGGCTCTGGCTGCCGGCTGCCTTCCTGGGCAGCGCGCTGGGCGTGCGCCTGCGTCCGCTGTTCGGCCTGGCCGTGGAAAAGACGCCGCCGGCGTCGAGCTGCTGACGCGCGGTCCCCAAGCCCCCTGTTACAGGGGGCTTTTTCATTGGGGCGCCGCTTCAAGAGCGACCGCCCGGCCGGCTCCGCGACGCGCGACCCGCCCCCGAGCAAACCCCAATCGCGGGATACTCTTTCCACGCGGCGGGACAACGTCGCCGCCGCGCTGGTGTATGGTTAGCTCCACCCCGAATCCCGGAGATGGACATGCGCTGGATCGCCGGCCGTTACACGGCCTTTCTGTTGACTTTGCTGGGCACTGCCGCGACGGCCGTCCTTTCCTATATGGCCTCGCCCTGGTGGCTGTGCGCCGCCGTGCCGCTGGCGCTGCTGGCCGCGCTGGGCGTCTACGACCTGATCCAGACGCGCCACGCCATCCGCCGCAACTACCCGGTGCTGGGCAACCTGCGCTTCCTGTTCGAGTTCATCCGCCCTGAGATCCGCCAGTACTTCCTGGAAGACGACACGCAGGCCGCGCCCTTCTCGCGCGCACAGCGTTCCATCGTCTACCAGCGCGCCAAGCGCGAGATCGACAAGCGTCCCTTTGGCACGCAGGAAGACGTCTACGGCGACCGCTATGAGTGGATCAATCATTCCATGTCGCCCTCGCACATCGAGGACACCGATTTCCGCGTCACCGTCGGCGGGCCGGACTGCAAGCAGCCGTATTCGATGTCGGCCTTCAACGTGTCCGCCATGAGCTTCGGCGCGCTGTCGGCCAATGCCATCCTGGCGTTGAACGAAGGCGCGCGTCAGGGCGATTTCGCCCACGACACGGGCGAAGGCGGCATCAGCCGCTATCACCGGCAGCCGGGCGGCGGCCTGGTGTGGAACATCGGCTCGGGCTACTTCGGCTGCCGCGACGAGCACGGCGCGTTCTCCGAGGAAGCCTTCGTCAAGAACGCCTGTACGCCGCAGGTGAAGATGATCGAGATCAAGCTGTCGCAGGGCGCCAAGCCCGGCCACGGCGGCATCCTGCCGGCCGGCAAGGTCACGCCCGAGATCGCCGAGGCGCGCGGGGTCGCGCCGTGGCAGGACTGCAACTCGCCCGCCACCCATTCGGCCTTCGACACGCCCATCGGCCTGATGAAGTTCGTGGCGCGGCTGCGCGAGCTGTCCGGCGGCAAGCCGGTGGGCTTCAAGTTCTGCGTGGGCCATCCGTGGGAATGGTTCGCCATCGTCAAGGCCATGCTCGAAACCGGCATCACGCCGGACTTCATCGTGGTGGACGGCGCCGAGGGCGGCACGGGCGCGGCCCCGGTCGAGTTCGTCGACCACGTCGGCACGCCGCTGCGCGAAGCGCTGCGCCTGGTCCACAACACGCTGATCGGCGTGAACCTGCGCGACCGCATCAAGCTGGGCGCGTCGGGCAAGATCATCACCGCCTTCGACATGGCGCGCGTCATGGCGATGGGCGCGGACTGGTGCAACTCGGCGCGCGGCTTCATGTTCGCCATCGGCTGTATCCAGGCCCAGGCCTGCCACACCGGCAAATGCCCCACCGGCGTCACCACGCAGGACCCGCTGCGCCAGCGTGCGCTGGTCGTGCCCGACAAGGCGCAGCGCGTGGCCAACTTCCACCGCAACACGCTGCACGCGCTGGCCGAGCTGCTGGCGGCCGCGGGCCTGACGCATCCGGGCCAGCTGCGCCCGCATCACATCGCGCGGCGCATTTCCTCCAGCGAGATCCGGCTGCTGTCGGCGCTGTTCCCGGAACTGGCGCCCGGCGAATTGCTGCGCGGCGAGTTCCGCCACCAGGTCTTCCAGACCGGCTGGGCCATGGCGCAGGCAAACTCGTTCCAGCCCACGCACGACCTCACGACGGCGCTGGCCCGCAAGCACGAATTGCAGGCAGTGCCAAGCTGAATCCGCCCGCCGCCGGCGCCGCAAGGCGGCAGGCGCTCCTGCGGCGGACGTACTACGGCAGACGTCCCACTGCGGGACGCCCGCCACGACCGTTCAGCGCCGGCCGCCCGACGCCAGGCAGCATCCCAGCAGCACCCCCACCAGCGCGGCCACGCCCGCCGATTTCCAGGCGTGCTCGTGCACGACCTCATCCGCGTAGACCGAAGCGCGGCGGGCGCGCTGGCGGGCCGCCGTTTCCCACTCTCCCGCCGATTCGCGGGCCTCGGCCAACTGGCGCTTGAGCCGCTCGCGCGCGGCCTCGATCTCCGAGCCGGTATAAGAGGCCGTCGAGCGCAGCAGGTCTTCCGTGCCGGCCAGCAGTTCCTGGAAACTGTCGCTCACGCGGGCGCGGTGCAGGGCAATCTCAGCGCGTTGGGACTTTCTGTTCATGGTCGCTCCTTGTTCTGGTTCGTCGGATGCGCAGACCGGCGTCCGGCGGCTGCGCGCCTGGCGCCCGGACTTCGCCGGGGGCCTGCGGCCCCGGTCCACGCTTACATTGTGACCAGCGGACGCCGATCCCGCCCGAGCGTTGGCAACCAGCCGTAAACCGATATTTCACGGCCACGTCCTGGGGCGCCCTCAAGGCGCGCGCATATCCGATTTGGTAAAAGTCCATTGCATTCAGGGACTTGGCGCTTGACACCCGGCCCCGGGGGGCCGCGACAATGGGCGTTCCGCGCTGCGCTTCAGCGGCCTCTACCAGGAGCCGGACGCATGCTTACCCCTTCCGCACGATTGGCGGCCGCGCCGCCGCTGTCGCCACCGCCGGGCTGGAGCGCCGAGCGGCTGGAACTGCATCACGGGCTGCTGGACCGCCCGGCGCACATCGACCCCAAGTACCTCTACGACGCGCTCGGCTCGTCGCTGTTCGCCGCCATCACGCAGCTGCCCGAGTACTACCCGACGCGCTGCGAGGCCGAAATCCATGCCGCGCACGGCGCCGCCATCGCGCGCCACGCCGGCGCCGTGGACACGCTGCTGGACCTGGGCGCGGGCGACTGCGCCAAGGCCGAGCGCCTGTTCCCCGTCCTGCGGCCGCGCCGCTACGTGCCCATCGACATTTCCACCGATTACCTGGAAAGCGCCGCGCGCCGCCTGCGCCCGGCCTATCCCGAGCTGCGGGTGACGCCGCTGGGACAGGATTTCTCGCAGGGCCTGTCCCTGCCCGCCGACATTCCGTCCGCACGGCGCCTGTTCTTCTATCCCGGTTCCAGCATCGGCAACCTCAATCCCGATGACGCGCTGGCCATGTTGCGGCATGTGCGCGGGCTCTGTCCGGACGGCGGCCTGCTGATCGGCGTGGACCGCGTCAAGCCGCGCGAGGTGCTGGAGCCCGCCTACGACGATGCGCTGCAACTGACGGCGGCCTTCAACCTGAACCTGTTGCGGCACGTGAATGCGCTGCTGGCCAGCGATTTCCAGGTCGGGGACTGGCGCCATGTCGCCCTGTTCAATGCCGAGCGCTCGCGCATCGAAATGCACCTGGAGGCGCGCCGCGCCTTGCGCGTGCGCTGGCCGGGCGGCGAACGCGCCTTCCAGGCCGGCGAACGCATCCACACGGAAAACTCATACAAATTCACGCCCGACGCCTTCCAGGGGCTGCTGGAACGCGCCGGCTACCGCGACGTGCGCCATTGGTCGGACACACGCGGCTGGTTTTCCGTCTTCCTCGCCCGCGCCTGAGGCCGGCTGGCCTCGGCCCCATCAACGCCCCCAGGAGGATACGCATGGACTCTGCCTGCCTGCTGACCCGCCCCGGAACCAGCGGTCCGGCCGGCCTGCCCGGCCGCTACGACGCCGTGCGCGCGGCCACGACGGCCCTGGCCGCCCCGCTCAGCCCCGAAGACTGCCAGGCGCAATCCATGCCGGACTGCAGCCCCGTCAAATGGCATCTCGCGCACACCACCTGGTTCTTCGAGACCTTCCTGCTGAGCCGCCATGCGCCGGGCTATCGCGCCTTCCACCCCAGCTACCGCATGCTGTTCAACTCCTACTACAACGCCATCGGCGCACGCCATCCGAGACCACAGCGCGGCTTGCTCACGCGCCCGGACCTGGCCGAGATACTGCGCTACCGCGAGCATGTGGACGAAGCCATGCACGCGCTGATCACCCGCCAGGCCGGCGACGCGGCATTCGACGCCCTGCTGGAACTGGGGCTCAACCACGAGCAGCAGCACCAGGAACTGATCCTCACCGACATCAAGCACCTGCTCCACGCCAACCCGCTCAGGCCGGCCTATGCTGCCAACGGCGCGCCCGCCCTGCCGCCCGCCACGCCGGCCGGCTGGACCGAATACGCGGGCGGCGTGACCCGCATCGGCCATGACGGCAACGGCTTCGCCTTCGACAATGAAGGCCCGGCCCATGACACGCTGCTGGGTCGCTTCCACCTGGCCAACCGACTGGTGACCCAGCACGAATACCTGGCCTTCATCCGCGACGGCGGCTATTCACGGCCGGAACTGTGGCTGTCGCAGGGATGGGACCGCGTCTGCGCGGAGGGCTGGCGCGCGCCGCTCTACTGGAAAGGCGAGCGCGACGACTGGCAGGTCTTCACATTGCACGGCATGCAGGAACCGGAGCTGCAAGCGCCCGTCACGCACGTGAGCTACTTCGAAGCCGACGCCTACGCCCGCTGGGCGCGGGTCCGGCTGCCACGTGAATCCGAATGGGAGTCGGCCGCGCGCCGACAGCCGGACGGCGGTCCTGGCGCGCACGCCAACATGCTGGAAAGCGGCCACCTGGATACGCGGCCCGCGCCCGCCCGGCCAGGCTGGTCAGGCCCGGCCCAGCTTTACGGCGACGCCTGGGAGTGGACCAGCAGCGCCTACGAGGCCTATCCCGGCTTCCGGCCGGACGACGGCGCGGTGGGAGAATACAACGGCAAATTCATGTGCAATCAATACGTGCTGCGCGGTGGCTCCTGCGTGACCCCGCGCAGCCACATCCGGGCCAGCTACCGCAATTTCTTCCCGCCCGAGGCGCGCTGGCAGTTTTCCGGGATACGGCTGGCGCGGGACGCCTGAGGCCGGCCTGGATTCGACACGCACCGCCCCCCGCGGACCTGAGGCCTTGGGCCTGGGGAGGGAATCAGGTTGGCATCCATGCCGATTTCTTTCCGGGCTATTGCACGGACAAATTTTTTCGTGCTAGAATTTCGTTCTTCGTTGCTGACGCAGCAACCCGGCGTGAAAACGCCAGGCCAAGTGAAAAAGCAAACGAGATGGCGCATTAGCTCAGCCGGTTAGAGCGACGGAATCATAATCCGCAGGTCCCCTGTTCGAATCAGGGATGCGCCACCAAGGAATACCAAGGCCCGCAAGCAATTGCGGGCCTTTTGCTTTTGGCTCACCGATGCCGCAGTGACCGCGGCCGGTGCGATGCTTGCCGCCCGCCCCGGCCACGCCGTGGGGTAAGCACAAGTGAAAACGGCGAAGGAATGCCAGGTCGTCGAAATGCGCGGGAAGACTGCTACGCCCCCGGAAGGAGGGCCGCGCCGAGCTGCTGGACCATCGCCAAGAAACGTGACCAAACCCGTGGCCAAACCCGTGGCCAGACCCACGGCGCCAGCGCCCCCAAGGCCGCCAGCGCGCCGATTTCCGAAGCAGCGGCAGAGGTATCGTTCATCACTGCGACGCGAGCCAGGCGGGGTTCAAGCGCGCGCCGGCGGCGGCGCCGCGTCCGACAGATATGCCATCACCGCGGACTTGCCCGCCGAGGACGCCTCGTCCTGGCTGCCATAACGCCGTTCCGAATAATTCGTGCTGTGCACGTTACCGCTGTCGGGATCGAGCAGCGTGATGATCCATGCGAACTCGCCAGGCATCAGCTGCCTGACCTGCAGGGTCGCGCGCGTGCCAGGGCGGAGTTTGTGTGACATGTCGCGAACCGGGTCGACAAGAAGGGAGGAACATCGTAGCGCAAAGTCCCGCGCCTGCGGCCGCTCGAACCGATTGCGCAGCGCGGCGAAATCAAGAAACCCGCGTAAATCCTGGCAGCCAGCAGATCCGCGAGCCGGGATCGCAGATTCAAGCACGCGTTTTTGCTGCAAGCTGCGCGGTCAGGACGCCACAGATCCCGCGTCCTGTCAGTACAACCCCTAAGGCCCCGCCCGCGAAAGCAGGCGCACAATCAAGTCAAACAACAAGACCGCCCAGCGGCATGCCGTAGCCCTTCAATCAGGCGAAGACGGAGACAACATGACTTACATCGCAGTGGCAATGAGCTGTTTGATGGTTGTGGGTATCGTCACGTTGATGGTTCAGACGGTGCAAAGCGCGGGGCCCGAGCCCTGGCTCAAGATTTCGGCGGCGATCGTCAGCGCGCTGTTCGCGTCGCTGCTGGTCATTCCGATCGGCTACGCCGTCGCCCAGACGCTGGTCCGCTAGGCGGCCAGCGCCCTCTCTCCCGTCGCGGCTAGCCTGCCCTTGCAGGCCGGCCGCGCGTCGCCGCCCAGCACAGCAGCGACCCCGCCGTGACCATCAGCACGCCTTGCCAGAAGGCCATGGTCAGCCGCGTGGACAACCACAGCGCGGCAAACAGCGTGGACAGCACCGGCGTGAAATACGAGGCCGTGGCCAGCAGCGTCAGATTGCCCCTGAGCACGCCGATGTTCCACAAGGCATAGCCCGCCGCCATGGCGCTGCCCGCGACCAGCAGCTCCAGCATCGCCGGCCAGGCGAAACGCAGCGTCGCCTCGCCCGCCACCAGGTATTTGACCCACAAGGCCGCCGCCGTCAGCATGAAGAACAGGGCCACGCCGTTCTTGCCGTCGGCATATCGCTTGGTCACATTGCAATAGACGGCCCAGATGATCGCGCCGCAAAAGGCCAGCCCGTAGCTCAAGGGATTGCTCGAGACGTTGGCGATGCTGCGCTCCCACGACAGGCCGGCCGAGCCGCCCACCACCCAGGCGATCCCGCACAGCGACAGCGCGATGCCCGGCACGACCCAGGCGCTGGCGCGCTGGCCGTTGATCAGCATGGCGAAGACCACCGTCAGGCAGGGCCACAGATAGTTGACGATGCCCAGCTCGATGGCCTGCGCGCGATCGGCGGCAAAACCCAGCGACAGCGACAGGCAGATTTCATAGGACACGAACAGCGCACTGCCGACGATGAGATAGCGGCGCGGAAACGCGCCCAGGCGCGGGAACCCCAGCAGCACCAGAAGCAAGGCTGACCCGACCGTATAGATCAGCGCCGCGCCCCCGATCGGGCCGAAGTTCTCGCTAACGCTCCGGATCAGGCCGACGACGGTGCCCCATAACGCCACCGCCGCAAGGCCGGACAAGGTGGCGGCGTTCCGGCTGCCGGCAATTCCCATGACTGATTTCAACTGCGACTTCCTGCTGCGCGCCGCCCGCGGCGGCCGGCTCCCCGAACAGCCGGGGCGCCAAAGCCGGGCAGTTTAACCAATGACCGGCAAGCCTGCCGGGCGCCAGCCCGGCCGCTCACACGTCGGATGCGACCCGACGCTTGCCCAGTCCCTTGGCCTGGTACAGGGCCACATCGGCGCGCTCCAGCAACTGCAACATGGTCGTGCCCGATTGCGGGTAGACGGCGATACCCACGCTGGCCGACACCGCGACCTTGACGTTGGCATAAGGCAGCGACAGGCTTTCCACCAGCGCCTCGGCCACGGCCTGGGCGCTTTCCCGATTGGCCGCCAGCAACAGGACGGCGAACTCGTCGCCGCCCAGCCGCGCCGCCACGTCGGAAACGCGGATGGCATTGGCCATCCGGTCTGCGGCCTCTTTCAGCACGGTGTCGCCGGCGGCGTGCCCGTGCATGTCGTTCACGGCCTTGAAACCGTCCAGGTCGATCGCCAGGATGGCGAATGAAGCGCCGCTGCGTTGCGCCACCGCCAGTTCACGCAGCACCAGTTCACCGAACAGCACACGATTGCACAGGCCGGTCAAGGGGTCGTAGTGCGCCAGGTGCTGGGCGTGTGCCAGCATCCGCGAGGCCTGCTGCAATGCCGATCCCACCTCCACGGCTTCCTTTACATTGGTGCGCGGCAGCTCCACCGGACGCCCTTCCCCCAGCGCCAGCGCCGGCCCGACCAGCCCCTGCACGGCCGAGGTCAGGCGGCTGGCGAGCTTCAAGGCCAGCCACAGGCCCAGGCCAAACGCCGCCAGCGTGCCGAGCGCGATCCAGGCGATCGAACGATAGAGATCCGTGGTGACCAGCGTCATGGGTGCGCCGGCGGCGACGGTCCATCCCGACAAGGCGGAACGGCTGAAGGCCGTGTAGACCGGCGTGCCTTCCTTGGTCAGGGTCTCCAGCGACCCTTCGCTCTCGTCCTGGACGGCGCGCGCCAGCGCCGGCACCGCCTTCTGTCCGACGAACTTGGCCGTGTCGCGCGTGCGCGCGACGATCGTGCCGGAACCGTCCAGCACCGCGGCCACCCAGCCTTCGGGCAAGGAGCGGCGGCCCAGCACATTGCCGATGCGCTCCGGCGACAGGCCCACGTTCAAGCTGTAGATCACATCCTCGCCACGCAGCACCGGCACGCCCAGCGCGATCGTAGGATTGCCGCTGACCGCCCCGGTGAACAAGCCGCTGAGCACCGGCGCGCGCGACTGGAACACGCGATCCAGATCGCGCGGCACCCGGCTCATCGGCAGCGCCGTGCCATACGGAACCTGGGTATTGAGGACCTGCCGGCCCGCCCTGTCTGTCAGCACATAGCTGTCGGCGATCTGGAATCGCACCGCGTCGCGCGCGCGTTGGTGGAACGCGGGCAGGTCGCCCGCCACCAGGTCGGGGGAAGACGCCAGCATCTGCATCCCGGCCTCGACCGCCGTCAACTCGCGATCGAGGATCGCGGTGAGATTGCGGGCCAGGAATATCGTGTCGCGGAATATGCGCTCTTTCTGGATGACGTAGCTCTCGTACACCGCCATCGAGGCCACCACCAGCGCCGGGAAAATACAGGCGAACACCAGCAGCAACAGGCCAGTGCGCATGGAATACCGGCGCGGCGGACGCGCCCGCACCGAGACCAAGCTTTCGCCGTCGGTCATGATCGTCAGAAACCCATGGCACTCGAAACGCGCGGCGCCCTGCGCCGCGCGCGCTGCCCGAACAGCACTCCCCGCCCCATAGCGCCTCCCGATGCCTCGTTCCGGCCGATAAGCGGCGGGAAGAGAAAGTCAGAAATTATTGCAGAACCCCGCAATCACACAATGAGCGCCAGCAACTGTTACCGCCGTGCCGCGTCCGCCTGAACGGATTCAATGCCTTATCGGGCTGAATCGGCTGCAACCCGGCCCGGTCCATGACCAAACAGCATAGGATGAAAACACCGCGTCCCCAATTTAATTCAAAACACAGAGGCGCGCGACCGTTTCATTATGTTCCAGAATTTGCCTTCTTACACCGGGCGGCGTGGCATCGACCTCGGCCGCGGTTCCAAAATAGACCGGCCGGGCATGGTCGCAGTATTCAACGCCGGTCTTCGGGACCGCCGCGCACCCAGCCAGACTTGAGCCGAGCAGCCACGGCATCATCATCGCTGCGAGCCACGTTCTCACGCACATGTTCCACCTCCTTGCGGGCCTGCCCGGCCCTGGCCTGGAGGCGGGCCTCGGCGTCGGCGCGTTCCTGTTCGCGCCCCCGGGCCCGCCCCCTCCAATACACCCCGGCGACGGCGGCCAGGCCCGCCAGCAAGGCCGCCATCCAGCCGAGGCTACGCTTCACCCATGAATCAAGCATGTTCCAGCTCCCCGGTCGCTTGCGCCGCCTGGGCATGCAGCGCGTCCCAGGTCTGGCGATGAGGTTTGCTGGTCACTCTACGAACGCGCTTCCCTTCCTGATGTTGTCTTTCGACCAGAGCGGCTGGAGATTGGTGAAGTGGCACGCCGCCTTGACCTGCTCCGGATCTTCTAGATCGAAACTCGCCAAGGGGCGCACATGGTCGATGTGCCACCCATCGCGCCCCCAATTTCCCCACGTCATCCCGTCTGCGAACTGGCGTTCCAGATGCTCCTTGAGCTCGGCGATAGAGCAACCGAGTTCGCGAACCGCGAGGCCAGAGCGGTGGTTGTTTCTCACTGCCATGTACAACCGACGACGAAGGCATAGACCGAGCTTGAACTGAATGTCTGATTTGTAGCGCTCCGCCCGACGCTTGCGCGCACTCTCTTGTGCCCGCTCGGTATTTCTCTCGTACCAGTTCTTTGCTTTTGCGCGGTTGCTCGCCTTGAAGGCTTCGCACGATTTCACCTTTTGGTAGTTACGCCGAGATCGCACACGACTCGCCTCTTTGAGTTGCTCATCCTCTCGATGAGATTCCCGCCATGCTCTCGCACGCGCTCGCGAAGCTTCAGTAAAGGCTTCTGGATTCGCGGTCTTGATGCGCATGCTCCGCTCTCGCTCTTTCGCCGCCAGGTGTTCTCTATTCTTTTCTCGGTATCGAGCGTTCTTCGACAGCCGTTGATCGCGAGTCTGCTCTTTTCGCTCGGCATAGCGCTCACGCTCCCTTTCTCGTTCTCGCTCCTTGAACGCAGAATCCGCGCGTCGACGCGCCTTATAGTTGCGCATGTATTCATTGCGGGCCTCCTGACTCTTGTGCGGCATCAACAGTCTCCAGTGCTTGTCGATAATTTCTCGGCCACGACGCTGGATGAGGCTTGCCTGGCCGCCAGACGCGAAGGTAGCACTCGAGTGCTGCTTCCGCATCGCCGATCTTGGGCAGCTTGCCCGGATCGCTCCACAGGAGCAGCCGCGCAACGCCAGCGGCGAGAACATCGTCATACTCGATAGCGCCGTAGATCGCGTCCGGATCGAACACCACGCTACGGGCCGCGCATAGCCCCGCCAGGCGGTCTTTTGTCGCGTGGTGCAGGTACACCCCCCACACACCGCCGCGACTTGTACGCGTACCTCGCTCAAACTGCCAGAAGCCGCGTGCCGGGCCGCCGATCTGCCGCCGATGCACGAAACGGCTTTCCTGCAGGCCGATCGCCAGCAGCATGCAGTGCGCCGGCGGCGTGTTCATGGCGGCTGGCAGCAAGGCCAGTGCGGGCCGAACCGCGTCGCGCATCACTTGTTCAAGCGTCATGATTTCCTCCTTTCTCCGTACCCTGCCCCAAGCCCAGCGCCTTGCGCCGGATCTCCACCGCCCAATCGACCAGGTCCTGGTTCTGCAGCTTGGCCGTCAGGCGCAGATAGGCGCCCAGCACCCACCAGGCCGGCAGCCCGGCCAGCAACATGCAGGGCCCCAGCACGTAGAACATGGCCAGCAGCCCGTCCTCGCCCAGGCCCGTGCGTTGCGCCAGCCAATAGGCGGACGAAACGATGTCGGGCATCCAGGCGATCATCCCGATCGCCAACAAAGGCCCGAACAAAAACGAACTCACCACCGTACAGGCGGTGCGCGCCACGAACTCGCGCGAGCTGCGCGGCGGCATCAGCAACATGCCGATCAGCGCCGCCATGGCCGCCGGCATGCCGAACGCCAGCGCAATCTTCAACGCGGCGAACCCGCCCAATCCCGTCGATCCCGGTTCCATATCCTTGCTACTCCTCTGACCACCCCGCATCCCTGTCTCCCGCCCATGACCGGGCGCAGGGAGGCGCCGGCCATGGAAGAAAAAAAACGCGATCCGGGCGAAACTCTCGCCCGCTCGCGTCGCGCGCCCGCCATCGCGGCGCCTACACTCCTGATCCCACTCTGATTTCCGAACCTGCAATGAAGCCCTGGACCCGCCGACAGCCCCGCCGCAAACCCGCGCCCACCCTGGCCGATGCGCTCGATCGCTATCTGGCCGAGGTCTCCGCCACGAAGAAGGGGCACGTATCGGAGCAGTCCATAGCCCGCATCTGGCGGGCGACCAGGCTGGCGATCCGGCCGGTGGACCGGATCCGCAGCTCAGACTTGACCGAGCTGCGCGACGAATGGCTGAAGGACCGCGCGCCGGCCACCGTCGTGCGGCGCATGGCCTTCCTGTCACACGTCTACACGGTGATCCGCAAGGATTGGGGCTTCGACCAGCTGGCGAACCCGGTTCAATTGGTGCGCAGACCGGCGATCGACGATGCCCGCGACCGTCGACTGTTCGACCGCATCACGCTGCGCGGCCTGTCCGACGAACAATGCCCGCGCCAGGAACTGGACTGGATCATCCAGGCCACCCGCTCCAGCGAGCTGCCCACCATCCTGACGGTGGCCCGGGAAACCGGCATGCGCCGCTCGGAAGTAGTAGGCATCCAGCGCGAGCACCTGGACCTGATGCATGGCGTGGTCCACCTGCCCCACACCAAGAACGGCCGCGCGCGCGACGTGCCGCTGACCCCGCTCGCGCGCGAGGCGCTACGCCGCTGGGTCACCGGCAAGCCGATGCGCGGCCGCATCTTCGCGATGCGCCCAGGCTCGGTCACGCGCGCCTTCATCCGCGCGCGGCGCCGCGCCCGCCTGCGCTATGAAGCCCTGTGCCGTCGCCACGGACGGCGTCCCAACACGGCCTATTTCCGCGACTTGCGCTTTCATGACCTGCGGCACGAAGGCACCTCACAGCTGGCCACGGTGTTCCAGATCCACGAGCTGGCCAAGGTCAACGGCAACGTCGACACCCGCATGCTGCTGCGCTACTACCATCCGCATGGACGCGAGCTGGCGCAGAAGCTGGCGCGCAGTCCACTCGGCAAGCGCCAGCTGGAACAGCTGCGCCGCGAACGGCTCGAAGGGATGGACGCTCTTCCGCTCGCCGCCTAGCGCGCAGATCCAGAGTCCGGCGCACGGTCCCAGAAGAGACAGCGCCGCCGGAATACGGTCAGATGCCCGCGCCCTCGGCAGGACGCTGCGGCGCCGTATCGCTCAGCCAGGCGGGCAACGGTCCCCAGCCGGGATAGCGCACGTCGTCAACGCCGCCGCGCAGCTTGATCTTGCTGCCGATCACATAGGACTCACCCGTTTCCGCCACCCATAGCGGCGTGGCGCGATGGTCTTCGACCATCTGCCAGCCATTGCCCGTCCAACGCGGCCAGCGGCCGCCTGCGCCTGTGGGCGGCGCATCGGGATAGGCGCCAAAGGGCACGTTGTAGGCGCCGGGCGACAGGGGAAGATCGTTGGCGACGGTCTCATAGAGAAACAGGCCGTCGTCGTCGGTTTGAAATACGGATTTGTGCATAGTTTTTCCTTTAAATGGGGTTTGCACTGCAAATGCGCGGGCGCTGGGAAGTTATCAAACGGATGCGTTGCAACGGCTCATCGGCAACGTCGCAAATATCCAGTC
Organism: Achromobacter sp. 1011811831; assembly: GCF_059760905.1. Lineage (NCBI taxonomy): Bacteria > Pseudomonadati > Pseudomonadota > Betaproteobacteria > Burkholderiales > Alcaligenaceae > Achromobacter > Achromobacter sp. 1011811831. The sequence goes on along the minus strand of NZ_JCBANG010000072.1, from coordinate 46 downwards.
TGTATTCGCTACCACTGGCGGGGCGTTTTATACGAGCCCGGCAGGA
>NZ_JCBANG010000071.1:0-35087 GCF_059760905.1 Achromobacter sp. 1011811831 | reverse complement strand
ATCTCGGAGATGGCTAGAGCGCGCTCTGCACGCGTCCGGCGACGTCGGCGGGGACCCACTTGGTCCAGACGTCGCGATGGTTCTTCAGGAACCACTTGGCCACGGCGGCGGATTCGTCGCCGGATTCTTCCATGTGGGCCAGGGTTTCATTCATCACCGGCAGCGGCACCGACACCTTGGACAGGAAATCGGTCAGCGTGGGAGCCTGCTCCGCGAACTTGGCGTTCACGGCGGTGAAGACGGGATTGTCGGGATAGGCGCTGGGCTCGGGCTTGGCGCACTTGGGCGAGGTCAGGCACTTGTGCTTTTCCGCGTCGTACGGCGGCATCTCGAGCTTGACCAGGTCCATCGCGCCGACCAGCGGTGTGGGCGACCAGTAGTAGAAGACCACGTTCTGCTTGCGCTTGTAGGCCGACATCAGGGCCGCCTTCTGCGCCGCGCCCGTGCCGGGCGAGTACAGGGTGTAGGAATCATCCAGCTTGAGCGCGTGGAACAGGTTGGTGCTGGTCACTTCGCAGCCCCAGCCCGCCGGGCAGCCGTAGAAGCGGCCCTTGCCCGGCTCTTCGGGATCCTTGAACTGATCCTTGAACTTGGGCAGGTCGGCCGCCGACTTCAGCTCGGGCAGGCGCTCGGCCGTGTAGCGCGGGATGTACCAGGCTTCGCCGCCCATGTAGAGCTCGCCCACGCGCTTGACCTTGCCGGTCTTCTCGGCGCGCTCCCAGGGATCGGCCACGCTGTTCAGCCAGATCTCGGTGTTGATATCGAGGTCGCCGCGCTCCAACGCGGCCAGGGCGGGCAGGGTTTCGGTGGGCAAGGTCTCGGTCTTGCAACCGTAGCCTTTTTCCATGATGAATCGTTCTACATCGACCAGGACCAGATTGGATTCCCAGTTCATGGCGCCGAAATTGACCGGACGCTTGAGTTCGCACTGCGGCGCATCGGCGGCTTGGGCCGTGCCGGCGAAGGCGCACAAGACGGCCACGGCGGCCAGGGTCTTGATGGGGGTGAAACGCATTGGCTTTTGCCTCCATAGGTTCAGGGACACGCGCCGGGCTTGCGGCCTGACGATGCCGTGTAGCTAAGGGGGTTGTGCGGAAGACGGGCAGAACCGCCAATACAAACCGACACTAGCGGCAAGACGGTCCGCAGGGGCGCGGCGTCTTGCAAGACAGGGGGCTCGAACAAGGATTCGAGAACCCGCAGAAAGAGAACAAACTGAATGAAGAAGCGAGCATCTTAAACGAAATAGACGCTCAACCCAAGCCTGATCCGGAAAAATGCCGAAACATTTCCGAGAAAAATACTCCGGGATAACCCCGAATTCTCAGAAGAAAAATGCCATGCTGCCCAGGGAAATGGGTGTTTCATTTTTGAGATACATTTAGTTAATATTTTTCTTGCATGCGTACAAGGTTCCCCTCGATCCGACCGCTGCGTCGCGTCCTCGGATCGTATTTTCCTCAGGCCAATTTGGGAATTTTGGGTAAAATAGCCCCAGATATTTCCGTGCAACCAAGGAGCACACCATGTCCGCCCCCGCCCGGCTCGCCGCCCCCCTGGACCAACTGCCCGTGGCGCCCGCCTCGTCCGTCAAGAAGGACGGCTGGCGCGGCATGATGCGCGCCCTCTCGGCCGAAGGCAGGCTGCTGATCACCAACCACAACCAGCCCGAGGCGGTAATCCTGTCCACCGCCGAATACGCCCGGCTGCTGGAGGCCGCGCAGGCCGCCAACCAGGCCATGCCCGACCCGCTGGCGGAATTGCGCCGCCGCTTCGACGAGCGGCTGGCGGCGCTGGACGATGAACAGGCCGGCGACCGCCTGCGCGACCTGATGCGCTCGCCCGGCCAGCTGGACGGCAAGGTGAAGGCGGGATCCACCTACTGATGGCGGGGTCCGGCGAAGTCCAGGCTGAAGAAGCCCGAGCGGACGCGACCCGGTCTGACGCGACCCGCCCCGTGCTGTTTGTCCTGGCGGGGGTGAACGGGGCGGGCAAGAGCTCCATCGGCGGCCATCTGCTCACCCAGGCCGGACTGGCCTGGTTCAATCCGGACACCTGCGCGCGCGAGCTGGTCCGGGAACACGGCTATGGACAGGAAGACGCGAACATCGCGGCCTGGAACGAAGGCGTGCGGCGCCTGGACCTGGCCGTGCGGACGCGCAAGACCTACGCCTTCGAAACCACGCTGGGCGGCGACACCATCACGCAGAAGCTGATGGCCGCGTCGGCGTCGCATGACGTGCTGGTCTGGTTCTGCGGCCTGCGCGATGCCGCGCAACATATCCAGCGGGTGCGCCTGCGCGTGGCGCGCGGCGGCCACGACATCCCCGAGGACCGCATCCGCCAGCGCTGCCGCACCTCGCTGCTCAACCTCATTGTCCTGATGCCGCGCCTGGCGCAGCTGCGCGCCTACGACAACAGCGTCGACGTGGCCGTGGGCGCTGCGGTGCCGGAGCCGCGCCTGGTGCTGGGAATGGATCAGGGCCGGCTGACGTTCCCGATCACGCCCGATGACATTCGCGCCACGCCCGATTGGGCCAAGGCGCTGGTCGAGGCTGCAGGGTAGAGCCCCCCCGAGCGCTGCGCGCTTCCCCCAGGGGCGCCGCTGCGGACCGGAAGGATGCTCCCACCCCCAAGCGCTACGCGCTTCCCCCTCCAGGGGGCGCCGCTGCGGCCCGGCAAAGCCGGCTCCGCGCGGCCCCGATTGTGGGGCGGCATCTTGCGGGCTCGATCATGGAGCACATTTCACGACGCTATCAGGGCGCGCTATGCGCGTGGCGGCTCGCCGGCAGGCGCGGCGTACATGTAGTCGCGTCGCCATGGGTAGGCGAGGTCCGCCGGACGGTCCAGTTCGTCGCTGCGGCCGGTGGCGGGGTGCTGGGCCAGGATCTGGTGCAGCGCGATCCAGCCGTGTTCGAAGGCCATGGCGCAGCCCGCGAGGTAGAGCCGGTAGGCGCGCAGCGAGCGCGCGCCCTGCTCGCCGCCCAGGATGCGCGCGGCCTCGGGCAAGCGGGCTTCCAGCGCGTCGCTCCAGGCCCACAGCGTGCGCGCATAGTGTGGCCGCAGGTTCTCCACGTCCAGGTCTTCCAGGCCGCCGTTGGTCAAGGACTGCATCACCGCGCTGACATGCGTCAGCTCGCCGCCTGGGAAAATGTACTTTTCGATGAACTCGCCCATGCCGTTGCCCAGCTCGGCGTTGTAGACGCCGGCGGCGGTGATGCCGTGGTTCATGATCAGCCCGCCCGGCTTGAGCAGCCTGCGCAGCTTGGCGAAATAGCCGTCCAGCTGCGCCCGCCCGACGTGTTCGAACATGCCGACCGAAGCGATCTTGTCATAGGGCGTGGATTCATCGAGCCTGCGGTAGTCCAGCAGTTCCATGCGCACGCGCCCGGCCAGCCCCCTGGCCTCGATCAGCCGGCTGACATGCGCATGCTGGTTGTGCGACAGCGTGATGCCGGTGGCGTCCACCCCGTAGTGCTCCGCGGCCCACAGCAGCAGGCCGCCCCAGCCCGCGCCCATGTCCAGGAAGCGCTCGCCGGCCGACAGACGCAGCTTGCGGCAGATGAGATCCAGCTTGGCCTCCTGGGCCTGGGCCAGCGCCATGTCCGGCTCGCGGAAATAGGCGCAGGAATAGACCCGGCGCGGATCCAGCCATAGCGCATAGAAATCATCTGACAGGTCGTAGTGGAACTCGATCTGGCGGGCATCGCGCTCGACGGAATGGCGCCACACCGACATGACCTTGCGCACCAGATCGGTCAGCCAGCCGCCGCGCGCGGCCTCCACCGGCGAGCCCGGCAGCATGGCGGAAGCGGCCGCCATCACGTCGCGCATGCTGCCCTCGATATCGATGCGGCCTTCCACATAGTCCTGCCCCAGCACGCCCACCGCGCCCTCGGCCAGGTGCGCGAGCGCGGTCTTGTCGCGCGCGGCGAAGCGGACCTGCGGCTCGGCCGCTCCCAGCACCGCGCCGTCCGGCAGCACCAGCTGCACGCGCACGGGCAGGTCCCGCAGCTTGTTTTCCACGACCGACAACAAGGGATTCATAGCCTCTCCTCTTCAAGACAAGACGAAACCCTCCCCCGAGCGCTACGCGACCCACTGTATCGGAAAACGCGTACCAACTTTCTGTAAGGCCACGCGTGATACATTTGCCGGCTTGGCGCAAGACACGCAACAGTCGGCAACCGCGCCCTCATGTCCCGCGACCGTTGCTCTCCGTATATCTCATGTCCCCTACGCATACCTCCCGCGGCCTGCCTGGCTGGCTCATCCTCATGGGCGCGCTGACGGCGATCGGCCCCTTCGCCATCGACATGTACCTGCCGGCGTTCCCGACCATCGCGGCCAATCTGGGCGTGCCGCGCGGCGACGTGGAGCGCACGCTGGCCGCCTACCTGATCGGGCTGGCGCTGGCGCAGGTGTTCTACGGTCCGATGGCCGACCGCTACGGCCGCAAGCCGCCGCTGCTGGTGGGCCTGGCGCTGTTCATGCTGGGTTCGCTGGGTTGCGCGCTGGCCGGCTCGGCGCAAGCCCTGACCGGCTGGCGCGTGCTGCAGGCCATGGGCGGGGCGGCCGGCATCGTGATCCCGCGCGCCGTCATCCGCGACCACTACGAAACCCAGGAAGCGGCGCGCGCCATGTCGCTGCTGATGCTGATCATGGGCCTGGCGCCGATCCTGGCTCCGCTGGCTGGCGGGCAATTGCTGACGATCGCCAGCTGGCGCAGCCTGTTCTGGGTGATGGTGGCCGGCGGCGCCATGCTGATGACCGCCGTGATCCTGATCATGAAGGAATCGCTGGCGCCCGAGCGCGTGGTGCCGCTGCGCTGGCAGACCATCCTGCACAATTACCGCGCCCTGTTCGCCCATCGCGGCTTCATGGCGCACAGCCTGGCCGGCGGCTTTGGCCAGGCCGGCATGTTCGCGTACATCATCGGCTCGCCGCGCGTGTTCATCGAACTCTACGGCGTGCCGCCGCAGTATTTCGGCCTGCTGTTCGGCGCCAATGCGCTGTCGCTGATCGTGTGCTCGCAGGTCAGCGCGCGGCTGCTGCGCACCCATCCGCCACGCCTGTTGCAGCGCCGCGCGCTGACCGCGCTGGCCTGCGCCAGCCTGGCCGCCGTGGCGCTGACCGTGGCCGGCTGGATGAGCCTGCCGCTGCTGATGCTCTGCCTGATCGGCTACATGGGCAGCCAGGGTTTCGTGAATCCCAACTCGGCGGCGCTGGCGCTGGCCGAGCAGGGCAAGCGCCTGGGCGCGGCCTCGGCCTTGCTGGGGACGGTTCAACTGTCCTGCGGCGCGCTGGCCGGATTCGCCGTCAGCGCCTGGCAGACCGGCAGCGCCCTGCCCCTGACGACCACGCTGGCGACCTGCGCCTGCCTGTCCTGGCTATCGGGCCGCGTGGCGCAATCGCACACTCGATAGCGCTTTCGCTTGATTTACTTGGCTTTTTCGTATTAGAATCGCAGTCTTCACATGAAGTTTCCCGTGCAGGACTACTATGCTTTGTAGTTCGGCACTCTGACCCCCAACCGCGCATAGCGGGTTTTTCTTGGCTCAGAGTCCTTCGAAAAGGCCTTTGGTTGATGAAAACTCCGGCGGATCCGGCAGGTCTGGCGAAGTCCCTGGCACCAGCGTCCCTGGCACCAGTCTTGACAAGCCGGCATGCAGAATCAGCCAGCGGGCGGCAGGCAGCGGGTATAAGCACTGGGCGGATACGCTTGGGCGCCGTTGAAAAGCGGCACTGAACGCGTAGCCCCCTCATCCACTAAGACTGGGTGGCCGGCATGAACGGCGCAAGGCTGGAACATCCAGCAGATGCGCAGGTTCCACAGCCCGGCGGCTGACACCCTGTCCACCTCCCGGCGATGCGCGCAAGAACGACATAAAGAGGTGCATCCATGGCACGCGTATGCCAAGTGACCGGCAAAGGCCCGATGGTGGGCAACAATGTTTCGCACGCGAACAACAAGACCAAGCGTCGCTTCCTGCCCAACCTGCAATCGCGCCGGTTCTGGGTTGAAAGCGAAAACCGCTGGGTCCGCCTGCGTGTTTCGGCCAAGGCCATCCGCACGATCGACAAGAACGGCATCGACGCCGTGCTGGCCGACATGCGTGCCCGCGGCGAACTGGCCTAATCGGCCTCCCGCCAATCTGACATACTAGGAGCACGACATGGCCAAAGGTATCCGCGAAAAGATCAAGCTCGAGTCGACCGCCGGCACGGGTCATTTCTACACGACCACCAAGAACAAGCGCAACATGCCCGAGAAGATGCTGATCAAGAAGTTTGATCCCGTCGCTCGCAAGCACGTTGACTACAAGGAAACCAAGCTGAAGTAATTCAGCCGGATTTCCCGAAAATAGCCCCGCCCGCGCGGGGCTATTTTTTTGCCGTGAATTTTTGCCGTGAATGATGGCGCATCGCGCCCGGCGCGCGCCCGCGGAGGCCACGGGACGGCATTTGCTTTGCCTGGACGCCGGCCCCATGTTTCAATTGGGCCGCCAGCGACGGGCGACAAGCGCCCGCCGTCCGCTTGAATCCCACACGATCCCGACTCCCGCCATGCTACGTCCCTGCCTTTCCCTGCTGCGCCGCGCGCTCGCGCCCACGCTCCTGGCCCTGGCGCTGACCCCGGCCGCCCAGGCCAAGGACAAGGAACCGCCGATCCGCATCGGCGAGATCAACAGCTACAAGGCTATCCCCGCCTTCCTGGGACCGTACAAGAAAGGCTGGCAGCTGGCGCTGGAGCAGGTCAACGCCGAAGGCGGCGTGCTCGGCCGCAAGCTGGAGGTGATCTCGCGCGACGACAACGGCAACCCCGGCGACTCGGTGCGCGCCGCGCAGGAGCTGCTGGCGCGCGAAAAGGTCGAGCTGCTGTTCGGCGGCTTCCTGTCCAACACCGGGCTGGCGCTGACCGACTTCGCCAAGCAGCAGCAGGTGTTCTTCCTGGCCGCCGAGCCGCTGACGGACAAGATCACCTGGCAGGAAGGCAACCGCTACACCTACCGGCTGCGGCCCTCCACCTGGATGCACGTGGCCGCGCTGGCGCCCAAGGCGCTGGCCCTGCGCAAGAAGCGCTGGGCCATCGTCTACCCCAACTATGAATACGGCCAATCGGCGGTGGCGACCTTCAAGGCCATGATGAAGTCGTTCCAGTCGGACGTGGAGTTCGTCGCCGAGCAGGCCGTGCCGCTGGGCAAGGTCGACGCCGGCGCCGTGGTCCAGGCCCTGGCCGACGCCAAGCCGGACGCGATCTTCAACGTGCTGTTCGCCGCCGACCTGACGCGCTTCGTGCGCGAAGGCAACACGCGCGGCCTGTTCGAGAACATGCCGGTGGTGTCGGTGCTGTCCGGCGAACCCGAATACCTGGAGCCGCTGGGCGCCGACGCGCCCACGGGATGGATCGTCACCGGCTACCCCTGGTATGCCATCGACACGCCCGCGAACAAGAACTTCGTCGAGGCCTACCGCAAGCGCTACAACGAAACGCCCAAGGTCGGCTCGGTGGTGGGCTACGCCTCGCTCATGTCCATCGCCCAGGGCCTGAAGGCCGCCGGCGAGGTCGACACCGAGAAACTCGTCGACGCCTTCGCCGGCCTGAAGGTCGACACCCCCTACGGCCAGATCCAGTACCGCAAGATCGACCATCAATCCACCATGGGCGTGTACGTGGGCGTGACCGCGATCGAGGACGGCAAGGGCATCATGAAGGACTTCGCCTACATGGACGGCGCCCGCCTGCAGCCGCCCGACGAGCAAGTGCGCAAGATGCGTCCGGCCCAGTGATGAGCGGTTCCGGGCTGCTATTGCAGCTGCTCAACGGCCTGGCGGACGCCAGCGCGCTGTTCCTGGTGGCCGCGGGCCTGTCGCTGATCTTCGGCGTCACGCGTGTGGTCAACTTCGCGCACGGCTCGTTCTACATGCTGGGCATCTACCTGGCCTGGACCTTCACCGGCTATTTTGGCGGCGGCGCCGGCTACTGGGCCGGCCTGCTGCTGGCGGCGCTGGCCACCGGCCTCATCGGCGCGGCCGCCGAACGCCTGGTGCTCAGCCGCCTCTACGGCGCGCCCGAGCTCTTCCAGTTGCTGGCCACCTTCGCGCTGCTGCTCATCATCGGCGACGCCACGCTGGCCCTGTGGGGCCCGGAGGACCTGTTCTCCGCCCGCGCCCCCGGCCTCTCGGGCGCCGTCGAGATCCTGGGCCGCCGCTACCCGCAATACGACCTGCTGCTCATCGCCGCCGGCCCGATCGTGCTGGGCCTGCTGTGGCTGCTGCTGATGCGCACACGCTGGGGCCGGCTGCTGCGCGCCGCCGCGGAAAACCGCAGCATGCTGGCCGCGCTGGGCGTGAACCAGGCCTGGCTGTTCACGTCGGCCTTCACGCTGGGCGCCTTCCTGGCGGGCCTGGGCGGCGCGCTGGCCGCGCCGCGCACGCCGGCCACGCTGGGGCTGGACCTGGAAGTCATCGCCAGCGCCTTCGTGGTGGTGGTGGTGGGCGGCCTGGGCTCGATTCCCGGCGCCTTCCTGGCCGCGCTGCTGATCAGCCTGGCCAAGTCCCTGTTCGTGTTCCTGGGCCAGGTGCAGATCGGCCCCTGGGCCTTCAATCTGTCCAAGCTCACGCTGCTGGCCGAGTTCGCGGTCATGGCCGTGGTGCTGGTGGCGCGGCCCTGGGGCCTGATGGGCAAGCCGCCTGCGCCGGCCGGCCACACGGCCAGGCCGGAACGCCCGATCGCCCCTGCCGGCAAGCGCCTGCGGCTGGCGTACGGCGCGCTGCTGGCGCTGTTGATCGCGGCGCCGCTGCTGAGCCAGCAATGGCCGTACCTGGCCATCCTGCTGACCGAGATCCTGATCGCCGCGCTGTTCGCCGCCAGCCTGCATTTCCTGACCGGGCTGGCCGGCATGACCAGCTTCGGCCACGCCGCCTGGTTCGGCCTGGGCGCCTACGGCGCGGCGCTGCTGCTCAAGCTTGGCGCGCTGCCGATGGAGGCCGCGCTGCTGCTGGGGCCGCTGGCCGCGGCGCTGGGCGCGCTGGTGTTCGGCTGGTTCTGCGTGCGCCTGTCCGGCGTCTACCTGGCCATGCTGACGCTGGCCGTGGCGCAGATCCTGTGGGCCGCCGCCTTCCAGTGGGACGACGTCACCGGCGGCAGCAACGGACTCACCGGCCTGTGGCCCGCCGCCTGGCTGAGCAGCGGTCCCGGCTACTACTACCTGACGCTGGCGCTGTGCGCGCTGGGCGTCTGGTGGCTGCGACGGATCGCGTTCGCGCCGCTGGGCTATGCGCTGCGCGGCGCGCGCGATTCGGTCCTGCGCGCCGAGGCGCTGGGCATGGACACGCGCCGCGTGCAATGGGCGGGCTTCGTGGCCGCCTCGCTGGCCGCCGGCATGGCCGGTTCGCTGTATGCCTTTTCCAAGGGCAGCATCGCGCCCGACGCGATGGCCGTGGGCCGCTCGGTCGACGGGCTGGTCATGGTGCTGCTCGGCGGCTTGCAGTCGCTGGCCGGTCCGCTGGCCGGCGCGGCGGCCTATACCTGGCTGCAGGACGCGGCCGCGCGCAGCACCGAATACTGGCACGCACTGCTGGGGCTGGCCATCCTGGCCCTGGTCATGGCGTTTCCCGACGGGCTCGCCGGCGCGGCAACGCGCTGGACCCGCCGGCTCTCAGGTCGGAGCGCCGTGAAATGAGCGCTCCCGCCCTGCTCCAGGTCCGCGACCTGCGCAAGTCCTTCGGCGGCATCGACGCGCTGGCCGGCGTGTCGTTCACGCTCCAGGCCGGGCAGATGCTGGCCCTGATCGGACCGAACGGCGCCGGCAAGTCGACCTGCTTCAACGCGCTGGGCGGACAGGTCCGGCCCGACGCGGGCTCGGTGCGGCTCGACGGCCGCGAACTGGTGGGCCTGACCGCCGCGCGCATTTGCCGGCTGGGCGTGGGCCGCACGTTCCAGACCGCCGCCGTGTTCCGCTCCATGACCGCGCTGGAAAACGTGCAGACCGCCCTGTTGTCGCGCGACCGCCTGGTCTTCAATCCCTGGCGCCGCGCCGGCCGCCACGCGCTGGACGAGGCGCTGACGCTGCTGGAACAGACGCAAATGGCCGACAAGGCCGCACAAGCCTGCGGCGAACTGGCTTACGGCGACGTCAAGCGCGTGGAACTGGCCATGGCGCTGGCCCATCGCCCGCGCCTCTTGCTGATGGACGAACCCACGGCGGGGATGGCCACCAATGAACGCCATGCGCTGATGCAACTGACGCGGCAACTGGCCGACACGCGCGGCATCGCGGTGCTGTTCACCGAGCACAGCCTGGACGTGGTCTTCAAGCACGCCGACCGCATCGCCGTGCTGGTGCGCGGCGGCCTGCTGGCCGAAGGCGAACCGGCCGCCATCGCCGCCGATCCCCGGGTCCAGGCGGCCTACCTGGGCACGGAAGCGCCCGCCGCGTGATCGCCGGGCGTAGCGCGACTGCGCCGGCGGTCCGCCTTCAGCCCCTTCTTCAACGCCCCTTTTCCGGCTCCGCCTGCAGCGCGCCTCTCGCCATCAACCACCCGCTTGCGGGCTGTCCGGCTGACACTCCCAGAAGATCCGGGCCTGGCAACCCGCGCACACCGCGCGGTCCAGCCTGGCGTAGATCGCGTGCAGCGCGGTCGCCTTGTCGGGAAAGATGTGGTCTTCGCCCAGTCTTTGCAGGAATCCGGTACGCCGCCACATCGCCATGACCTCGGGGCGGGGCCGGTGGAAATACAGGTCGCCGCCCATCGCGCGCCGCGCGGTCAGTTCGTCTTCCCAGACCTCGGCGCCAGCCAGATCGATGAAGTTCATGCTCTTGGCCATGACCAGCAGATGCCGCGGCGCGTCCGGCGCGGCGCGCAGTTCGTGCAGCCGCTGCGCCACGTGCGCGGCCGCGCCGAAATACACCGAGCCCTCCATGCGCAGCAGCTTGAGCTGCGGGCATTCCGGCAGGGCCCCGGGCTGCGGCGGCTGCGCCATCACGACGAAGCGGCGGTCCAGCCCGCGCCCGTCGAAACCCATGATGCGCATGGCGGGCCGCGACGTGCGGTGCAGGTAGGCCATCAGCGACAGCACCGTGCCCAGCAGGATCGCCACTTCCATCCGTATCGTCACGGTGGCCGCCATGGTCGCCGCCGCGATCGCCGCCTCGCCGCGCTGCGTGGCCAGCAAGCGCCGCCAGCGCGGCGCGTCCAGCAGCGTCCAAGCCACCAGCAGCAACAGGCCCGCGATGGCGGCATGCGGGATCAACGCCAGCAGCGGCGCCGACAGGGCCACCAGCGCCACCAGCAGCAAGGCGGAGAACACCGCCGCCAGCGGCGTCCTGGCGCCGGCCTCGAAGTTGGGCACGGAGCGGTTCAGCGAGCCGCAGGACAGATAGCACGAGAAGAAGCCGCCGACGATGTTGGACAGGCCCTGCCCCATGAATTCGCGGTTCGCGTCGATGCGCTGGCCCGAGCGCGCCGCCACGGCCTTGGCGATGGAAATGGACTGCGCCAGCGCCACGATGGTCAGCGCGAAGGCCAGGCTGAGCAGGTCGGGCAGCGCGCGCCAGTCCACGCTGGGCACATGGAACGGCGGCCAGGGCTGGGCGATGGCGCCCAGCACCGGCACCGGCGCGCCAGCGCCGCCCCACGCATTCCAGGCAGCAGCCGCCAGCGTGCCGGCGGCCAGGCCGGCCAGCATATAGGGCTTGCGCTTGTCCAGCCTGCGCAGCAGCAGCGCCGCGCCCAGCGTCGCCAGCGTCACGATGATGGAGCCGGCCTGCGCCTGGCCGGCGTGGGAGGCCAGGTTGAGCAGCAGCGAGCCCGCGCCATGCGCATCGGCGGCGGGCAGGCCCAGTGCGTCCTTCAGCGCGTGCACGGCGATCAGCACCGCCGCGCCGCTGGTGAAGCCGAACAGCGCCGACGGCGAAATGAAATGCGCCAGCGAGCCCAGCCGCAGCGCGCCCACCAGCCACTGCATCAGGCCGACCAGCACGGTCACGGCCAACGCCAGCTGGATGTATGCAGGACTGCCGGCCGCGGCAAGAGGCGCCAGCACGGCGAACAGCGCCAGCGAATTGGCGTTGGTCGGCCCCGACATCACGTGGCGGCTGGACCCGGCCAGGGCCGCCACCGCACAGGGAATGATGGCCGAATACAGGCCGTACTCCGGCGGCAGGCCCGCCAGCGTGGCAAAAGCCACGCCCTGCGGCAGCACCAGCAGCGCCCCCAGCAGCCCGGCCGCCAGATCGGCGCGCAGCGTGGCCGGACCGACATCCGCCACCCAATCGCCAAACAGCCGGCCCAGCCAGGCCCGCCCTCGAAACGCCATGCTTCCCCCGGTCTTTCTTGTCTTGCGGCCTGCCGGCAGGCGCCCAAAAGGCGCTAGCGCAGGAACTTGCGTTCCAGTTCGCGCATGGCGGCATCGCCCTGCAGCGCCATGATATCGCTTACGGTCGGCAACATGGCATTCACTTCGTGAACGCCGCCGTCGCGCCGGATCCGGGCGAACACGTCGCGCATGGCGCCCACGGCCGCGCGGATGGCATGGTTGCCATAGATCACCAGCCCGACCTTGCCCAGCGCCTGGATATCGCGCTCGCGCAGCTGCGGATAGGCGGTGGGCACCAGCACCAGCGGCGCGCGGCCCTGCCAGGCGGCGACGAAAGCCAGCACCTCGTCCGGCGCGGTCTGCTTGGAATGGATCAGGATGGCGTCGGCGCCCGCTTCTTCATACGCCGCCGCACGCGCCAGCGCCTCGGCCTGCCCCAGCCCGGCGATCAGCGCCTCGCAGCGGGCGATGACACAGAAGTCCGGATCGCGCCGCGCGGCCAGCGCGGCCTCGATCTTGCCCTGGAATTCAGGCACGCGCGCCAGTTCCTGGCGTCCGCCGGCGCGCAGGCTGGTGTCCTTGGGAAAGGTCTTGTCCTCCATCACCACCGCCGACACGCCCGCTGCCTCGTACTGCGGCAGCATGTAGGCAACGTTGATGGCGTTGCCGAAACCCGTGTCGATGTCGGCGATCACCGGCGCCGGCGTGGCGGCGGCCATGGCCCGCATCATGTCCAGGTGCTGCGCCGGCGACAGGATGCTCGCGTCCGGCACCGCGTGGCTGGCCGACAGTTCGAAGCCGCTGCCCCAGACCGCGTCGAAGCCGGCCTCGGCGGCCAGCAGAGCCGACAGCGGGTTGTGCGCCGACATGGCGTGAGCCAGCACGGGGTCGGTCAGCAGGCGGCGGAAACGGGCGTTGCGGCTGGGAACGGGATCGGTCATGGCGCGGATGGCCTCCGTGATCCGGCGCGGTGCGCGCCGGCTGTCCCGCATCGTAGCGCCTGGCGCCCGGCGACGCAGCGGCTCAGGCGGCGCCGCCGCCTCGGCGCGCGCGCATGGCCCGGCCGATATCGGCCAGCACATCGTCGGCGATGAGCCGCGCCGCCAGCGGCAGCAGCTCGTCTTCCTCGCGACGGATATGGTCGGCATAGGCCTCGGCGAACTCCCGCGCCTGCGCGGGCGTCAGGCTGGCGGGCCTGCCCGCCGCGATCTCGGCCAGCGCGCCGCGCAGCGGCTCCCACAGCGCGGCCAGCCGGCGGTGGTCGGCCTTCAGTCCCTGCACCAACGCGTGCAGGCAGACCGCGTCGGAACCGGCCATGGCCTCGATCAGCGCGGGGAACAGGTCTTCTTCCTCGTCCTCATGGTGATGGACGGCGGCCGTCTCGAAATAGCGCAGCAGGCTGGCCGCCGCGCTCTGCGCGCTGGCGTCGCTGCCATGCCCGGGCAGATGCCCGGCCAGCCGGCTCAGCGTGGCGCACTGGCGCGCGATGCGGCCATGGCAGGCCGACAGCAGGGCCAGGGGCTGATCGGGCCCGGGCGCGGGCGCCGGCCCGCCGGGAAAACTCACGGCCATGGCGATCTCACAATCATGCGGGCCTCCTTTGCTCAGCCCGTGGTTTCACGCCACCACAGGCGGATCGAATCCCAGGCGCGGCCGGCGAATCCGGCCTGCTCGACGGGCTCCAGCGCCAGCACCGGGAACTGCCGCGCCGCCTTGCCGTCCACCATGACGCGCAATTCGCCGACCTCCGCCTGCGCCGCGATCGGCGCGACCAGCGGCTCGCGCGGCGCCCACACCGGTTCGACCTTGGCGCCGGCCGGCACGGTCACATACAGGTCGCGCGCGAAGCCGGCCTTCAGGCTGTCTGCCTGGCCTTTCCAGACCTCGGGCGTAGCCACGGCCTGGCCCTTGGCATAGAGCTTGACGGTATTGAACCCCTGGAAACCCCATTCCAGCAACTCGCGGCTTTCCTTGGTGCGCTGCTTTTCCGATTCCACGCCCACCACCACCGTGATCAGGCGGCGCTGGTCGGCCCCGTTGGGCCGGCGCGCCGTGGCCACCAGGCAGTAGCCGGCGGCATCGGTATGGCCGGTCTTCAGGCCATCCACGCTGGGATCCAGCCACAGCAGGCGGTTGCGGTTGGACTGGGTGATGTTGTTGTAGGTGAACTGCTTGGCCGAATCGTAGGTCCGGTACAGCTCGGGGTAATCACGGATGAAGCGCGTGGCCAGCACCGACAGATCGCTGACGGTGGAGTACGTGGCCGGATCGGACAGGCCATGCGGGCTGGCGAAATGCGTGCCATGCAGGCCCAGCGTCACGGCGGTCTGGTTCATGCGCTCGACGAAGGCTTCCACGCTGCCGGACACCGCTTCGGCCAGCGCGACGGCGGCGTCGTTGCCCGACTGCACCATCAGCCCGCGCAGCAGATTGTCCACCGTGACCAGCGAGCCGGGTTCCAGGAACATCTTCGAGCTGCCCGCCGGCACCTTCCAGGCCCGCGTGGACACGCGCACCTTCTGCTCCGGCTTCAGCGTGCCGTCCTGCAGCGCGCCGAACACGATATAGGCCGTCATGATCTTGGTCAGCGAGGCAGGCTCGATGCGCGCGGTGGCGGCGTGCGACGCGATCACCTGGCCGCTGGTTTCGTCCAGCAGCAGCCAGGCCCTGGCAGACAGTTCGGGCGCCGGCAGCGCCTGCGCCCAGGCGCCGGACGCGAAGGCCACGGCGGCCAGCGTGGCGACCGCAAACTTTTGCACGCCCCGGCCGCCTCGCTGGAAAAGGCTTGAAAGACGCCCCCGCCCGGCCTGCGGGTTCACGTCCCGATCATGCCGCGGGGGAACATACTTATTCATCGACAACATAGACTGCTCTGCTTCCTTGCATGCTTGCGTGAGGGCCCGCGCAACGCGCGGCGCAAGCATTTGAACATGGTCGCGCCGCTTGGTTCAGTGAGTCGCATCCCATCGTTCACGATGCTTGCGACGCCGGGAAAGTGTCACGACATCTTGCAAGACCCCTTGTTTTAAGAGGTTTGCTGCGTGGAAAACAACAAAGATTGATCGAAACCCCCTTGGAAAGCCGCATAAACAGCGACTCTTCCGCTATCATCGGGCGCGTGGCGTTCGTTGCCGATACCCGGCTCGCGCTGCTCTAGTCCTCAACATACGGATTTTGACCATGGCCACGAAAGCTAAAGCTCCTGCCAAGAAAGTCACCAAGCCCGCCGCCAAGGCGCCCGCGAAGAAGGCTACCGCCGCCAAGCCCGCTGTGAAGCCCGCAGCGAAGAAGGTCGTCGCCGCCAAGAAGGTCGCTGCCGCCCCCAAGGCCATCAAAGCCGCCCTGAACAAGACCCAGCTCATCGCCTATCTGGTCGAGCAATCGGGCGTTGAAGCCAAGTCGGTCAAGGCCGTCCTGGCCAGCCTGGAAACCTCGGTGCTGGGTTCGGTGGACAAGAAGGGCGCCGGCGAATTCACGCTGCCCGGCCTGTTCAAGGTCTCCGTGCAGAAGGTTCCCGCCAAGGCCAAGCGCTTCGGCAAGGATCCGTTCACCGGCGAAGAGCGCTGGTTCCCCGCCAAGCCGGCTTCGGTGAAGGTGAAGGTTCGCCCGCTCAAGAAGCTGAAGGACGCCGCGCAGTAATTTCCGCGCAGTATCCGGTCAAGCCGGGAAAGGCCCGCCTCGCAAGAGGCGGGCCTTTCTCTTTTGCGCGGCGCGATTTTGCATGAAGCCCGCCGGCTTGTTAGAATTTATCTTTATATAAAGATACTTTACTTCAAGATAAATCGGGCGCATCATCCATCGCCCGCCGAACCGCGGCCCAGCCCGGCGCGAACCGCCATCCCGACTGGCCGCGAGGAGCCTCGCCAACCATGCCGCAAACCGATTTCGTCGATCTCGTGCTGTCCCAATGGACCGCCGAATGTCCCGGCCAGGACTTCTCGTCCATGGCGGTGATCACCCGTCTGTTCCGGCTCAATGCCTTCGCCACACGCAACGTCAACTGCGGCTTCCGCCAGCATCAGCTGAACCAGGGCGAATTCGACGTACTGGCCACGCTGTACCGCTGCGGCCCGCCCCATGCGATGAATCCGCAGAAGCTGGTGGCCGCCCTGTTGCTGACCTCGGGCGCCATGACCAACCGGCTCGACCGCCTGGAACAGGCCGGCCTGCTGGCCCGCAGCCCCAATCCCGAAGACCGGCGCGGCACCATCGTGTCGCTCACGGCCGAAGGCCTGCGCACGATCCGCGCCGTGCTCAAGGACTACCTGAAGAACCTCGAACAGCTGCTCGAGCCGCTGGGCGCGTCCGAACGCCGCCAGCTCGCCGGCCTGCTGAAGAAACTGCTGATCAACCACGACCTGGAAGCGCCCGGCGGCGTGGACGCCTGAGCGCCGCCGCCCGCGACCGATCCGATTTTTCCCCTGCCGCACTCCGTCATGACCTCCCCTGCTTCGCACACGCCGCCGCTGACCGCGCCGATGATCCTGCTGATGTCCCTGGCCACCGGCCTGACCGTCGCCAGCAACTATTACGCCCAGCCGCTGCTGCACACCATCGGCGAGCAGTTCTCGCTGTCCAACGCCGCCGCCGGCGGCATCGTCACGACCGCCCAGCTGAGCTATGCCGCCGGGCTGATGCTGCTGGTGCCCCTGGGCGACATGTACGAGCGGCGCGGCCTGATCGTGCTGATGACGCTGCTGTCCTCGGCCAGCCTGCTGGTTTCGGCCTTCGCGCCCAACATCACGGTGCTGATGCTGGGCACGGCGCTGACCGGCATGCTGTCGGTGGTCGCCCAGATACTGGTGCCCTTCGCCGCCACGCTGGCCTTGCCACATGAGCGCGGCAAGGCGGTGGGCACGGTCATGAGCGGCCTGCTGCTGGGCATCCTGCTGGCGCGGACCTTCGCCGGCGTGCTGGCCGACCTGGGCAGCTGGCGCACCGTGTACTGGGTGGCGTCCCTGCTGATGCTGGCCATGTCCGCCGTGCTGTGGCGCGTGCTGCCGCGCCACCAGAGCCAGGCGGGACTGAGTTATCCGCGCCTGCTGGGCTCGATCCTGCGCATGTTCGTCGAGGAGCCGCTGTTCCGGGCCCGCTCGATCCTGGGCGCCCTGCTGTTCGCCGCGTTCAGCATGCTGTGGACGCCGCTGACCTTCCTGCTGTCCAGCCCGCCCTATTCCTACAACACCACCACGATCGGCCTGTTCGGCCTGGCCGGCGCGGCCGGCGCCTTCGCCGCCAACCGCTTCGGCCGGCTGGCGGACCGTGGACTGGCCAACCTGGCGACCCGCGCCGGGCTGCTCCTCTTGCTGGGATCCTGGGGCCTGATGGCCTTCGGCCAGGCATCGGCGCTGGCGCTGCTGGCCGGCATCCTGCTGCAGGACCTGGCCATCCAGGGCGTGCACGTCACCAATACCAGCTGCATCTATCCGCTGCGGCCGGAAGCCCGCAGCCGCCTGACGGCCGGCTACATGACCAGCTATTTCATTGGCGGCGCGTCCGGCTCGCTGGTATCGTCCTGGCTCTATTCGCATTTCGGCTGGACCGGCGTGGTGGCCGCCGGGGCGGCGCTGGGCGTGATCACGCTGGCCTACGGGACCCTGTCCCCCAGCGCGCGCGTGCCGGAAACCGCCCCGTCCCCTATCCGCGCCTAGCACCTCCTATAATCAGGGGTTTTGACCGCCACCGAACCCGGCCGCCCCAGCGCCGCCAGGACGGGGCGGCCTTCCCTTTTTCGCCAACGCGCACGAGCTCATGCAGGAACGTTACCTTCCCACTACCGTCGAAGCGGCCGCCCAGCAAGACTGGCAGGCCCGCGACGCCTATCTGGTCCACGAACACGCGAAGAACGCCGACGGCTCCGAAAAGCCCAAGTTCTACGCCTGCTCCATGCTGCCCTACCCCAGCGGCAAGCTGCACATGGGTCACGTGCGCAACTACACCATCAACGACATGATGGCGCGCCAGCTGCGCATGCGCGGCTACAACGTGCTGATGCCCATGGGCTGGGACGCCTTCGGCATGCCGGCCGAGAACGCCGCCATCAAGTCCAAGGTGCCGCCGGCCAAGTGGACCTACGACAACATCGCCTATATGAAGAAGCAGATGAAGGCGATGGGTCTGGCGATCGACTGGTCGCGCGAGATGTGCGCCTGCGATCCGCAATACTACAAATGGAACCAGTGGCTGTTCCTGAAGATGCTCGAAAAGGGCGTGGCCTACCGCAAGACCCAGGTCGTCAACTGGGACCCGGTGGACCAGACCGTGCTGGCCAACGAACAGGTCATCGACGGCCGCGGCTGGCGTTCCGGCGCGCCCGTTGAAAAGCGCGAGATCCCGGGCTACTACCTGCGCATCACCGACTACGCCGACGAACTGCTGGGCGCGGTGCAGAACGATCTGCCCGGCTGGCCCGAGCGCGTGCGCCTGATGCAGGAAAACTGGATCGGCAAGTCCGAGGGCCTGCGCTTCGCCTTCCCCCACAAGATCGCCGGCGCCGACGGCCAGCTGATCCAGGACGGCAAGCTGTACGTCTTCACGACCCGCGCCGACACCATCATGGGCGTCACCTTCTGCGCGGTCGCCCCCGAACACCCGCTGGCCACGCACGCCGCTGCCGCCAATCCGCAGCTGGCCGCCTTCATCGAGCAATGCAAGCTCGGCGGCACGACCGAGGCCGAAATGGCCACCCGCGAAAAGGAAGGCATGCCCACCGGCCTGTACGTCACGCACCCGGTCACGGGCGCCGAGGTCGAGGTCTGGGTCGGCAACTACGTGCTCATGACCTACGGCGACGGCGCCGTCATGGGCGTGCCGGCGCATGACGAGCGCGATTTCGCCTTCGCCCGCAAGTACCAGCTGCCGATCCGCCAGGTCGTGGCCGTGGCCGGCAAGGAATACTCCGACCAGGCCTGGCAGGAATGGTACGGCGACAAGCAGTCCGGCCTGACGATCAATTCCGGCAAGTACGACGGCCTGTCGCACAAGGACGCCGTGGACGCCATCGCCGCCGACCTGGGCGCGCAAGGCCTGGGCGAAAAGCAGACCACCTGGCGCCTGCGCGACTGGGGCATCTCGCGCCAGCGCTACTGGGGCACGCCGATCCCCATCATCCACTGCCCGGATTGCGGCCCGGTGCCGGTCCCCGAGAAGGACCTGCCGGTGGTGCTGCCCGACGACCTGATCCCCGACGGCAGCGGCAACCCGCTGGCCAAGAACGAGGCCTTCCTGTCCTGCGCCTGCCCCAGCTGCGGCAAGCCGGCGCGCCGTGAAACCGACACCATGGACACCTTCGTGGACTCGTCCTGGTACTTCATGCGCTATACCTCGCCGGGCAACGACCAGGCCATGGTGGACGGTCGCAACGACTACTGGATGCCGATGGACCAGTACATCGGCGGGATCGAGCACGCGGTGCTGCACCTGCTGTACGCCCGGTTCTGGACCAAGGTCATGCGCGACATGGGCATGCTCAATTTCGACGAGCCCTTCACCAAGCTGCTGTGCCAGGGCATGGTGCTGAACCACATCTACTCGCGCAAGAACGCCCAGGGCGGCATCGAGTACTTCTGGCCCGAGGAAGTCGAGAACGTCTACGACGCGCGCGGCGCCATCACCGGCGCCAAGCTCAAGTCGGATGGCTCCGACATCACCTACGGCGGCGTGGGCACCATGTCCAAGTCGAAGAACAACGGCGTCGACCCGCAATCGCTGATCGATACGCTGGGCGCCGACACGGCGCGCCTGTTCGTCATGTTCGCCAGCCCGCCCGAGCAGACGCTGGAGTGGTCGGATTCGGGCGTGGAAGGCTCGAACCGCTTCCTGCGCCGCCTGTGGTCCATCAGCTACTCGCAGCGCGAAGCCGTGGCGCGCGGCCTGGCCCAGGGCGCCGACTGGGCCGGCGCGCCGGCCCCGGTCAAGGATCTGCGCCGCGAGATCTACGGCCTGCTCAAGCAAGCCGACTACGACTATCAGCGCATCCAGTACAACACCGTGGTGTCGGCCTGCATGAAGATGCTGAACGCCATCGACGACGCCAAGCTGCCGGAAGGCCAGCACGCTGACGCCGCCCGCGCCGAGACGCTGGGCGTCCTGCTGCGCGTGCTGTATCCGGTGGTGCCGCACGTCACCTGGCATCTGTGGCAAGACCTGGGCTACGCCAAGGAGCTGGGCGACCTGCTCGACGCCCCCTGGCCGCACGTGGACGAAGCCGCGCTGATCGCCGACGAGATCGAACTGATGCTGCAGGTCAACGGCAAGCTGCGCGGCTCGATCCGCGTCGCCGCGCAGGCGGCCCGCGAGGACATCGAGAAGCTCGCGGCCGAACAGGAAGAGGTCGCCCGCTACCTGGAGGGCCGCCCGCCCAAGCGCGTCATCGTGGTTCCGGGCAAACTGGTCAACGTCGTAGGCTGATGAGGTCAAGCATGCACTTCGCCGGGCAACACACGCACTCCCCCCGCCAATCCTGGCTGCTGCGCGGCGCCTGCCTGGCGCTGTTCATGCTGCTCTCCGCCTGCGGCTTCGCGCTGCGCGGCGTCACGCCGATGCCGTTCGAAACGCTGTATGTGGGTATTCCCGACACCACGCAGTTCGGCGCCGACGTGCGCCGCTCGCTGCGCGCGGCTTCGCCCGATACCAAGCTCGTCAACACGCCCAAGGAAGCACAGGCCATCCTGCAGCAGGTCGGCGACACCCGCACGCTGCGCGAAGTCTCGCTCAACGCCCAGGGCCGTGTCGAATCGTATGAGCTCGGCATCAACTTCACCTTCCGCCTGATCGATGCCAAGGGCAACGCACTGATCCCGGACACCACGCTGTCGATCTACCGCGAAATGCCGTATGACGACCAGATCGTGCAGGCCAAGCAAGGTCAGATCGAGACGCTGTACAAGGCCATGCAGCGCGACTTGGTGTCGCGCCTGCTGCGCCGCATGACCGCGCCCGACGTGCGCAAGGCGTTCGAGAATCCTGGTAGCAACGAGGATGGCGTGGACGCGCCGGTGTACGACCCGAACGCGGTACAGCCGGTCAACACTCCCGCTCCCTGGCAGACGCCGTCCACCACCGACGCGCCGCTGTCGCGCTAGGCGTCCATGGCACACCCCCTGGACGCGGATCGCCTGGCGGAACACCTGCAACGGGCCGGCAACCGGCTCGCGCCGATGTACACGGTGTCCGGCGACGAACCGCTGCTGGTCACCGAGGCCGTGGACGCGCTGCGCGCCTCGGCGCGCGGCGCCGGCTACACCGAGCGGCAGTCCATGGTGATGGACGCCCGCAGCGACTGGAGTTCGGTGCTGGCGGCCACGCAAAGCGTGTCGCTGTTCGGCGACCGCCGCATCCTGGAAATCAAGATCCCCACCGGCAAGCCCGGCAAGCCGGGCGCCGACACGCTGGCCCGCCTGGCCGAGCAGGCCGAGGGCCAGGCCGATGCCGATACGCTGGTGCTGATTTCCCTGCCCCGGCTGGACAAGGCCACGCGCGAAAGCCGCTGGGTCCAGGCGCTGGCCCGGGGCGGCATGATGGTGGACATCGCCAGCATCGAGCGCGGACGGCTGCCCGCCTGGGTGGGCATGCGGCTGGCGCGCCAGAACCAGCGCGCCGACAACGCCACCCTGCAATGGATGGCCGACAAGGTCGAGGGCAACCTGCTGGCCGCCCACCAGGAAATCCAGAAGCTGGGCCTGCTCTATCCCGAGGGCCAGCTGGCCGCCGAGGACGTGGAGCGCGCCGTGCTGAACGTGGCCCGCTACGATGTCTTCGGCCTGCGCGATGCCATGCTGGCCGGCGATATTTCCCGCACCATCCGCATGATCGACGGCCTGCGCGCCGAGGGCGAGGCGCTGCCCCTGGTGCTGTGGGCGGTGGGCGAGGAAATCCGCCTGCTCGCGCGCATCGCCGAGGCCCGCGCGCTGGGCCAGGACGCCAATGGCCTGATGCGCCGGCTGCGCATCTTCGGCGCCCACGAGCGCCTGGCGCTGCAGGCGCTGTCGCGCGTGCAGCCCGCGGTCTGGCCGGCCGCCGTGCAGCACGCGCATGAGGTCGACCGGCTCATCAAGGGCCTGTCCGTGCCCGGACGCCTGTCCGATCCCTGGGAAGAAATGACGCGGCTCGCGCTGCGCGTGGCCGCCGCCGGCGCCCGACCGTAAAGGCGGCGCCGCCGCCTGTCCCATCCCTGCCCCCGATTTCGCCCGGCCCCTGCCGGCTACACTAACGCCATCCCCCGGCCGCGCCCGCGCCGCCTTATTTCATGATCGACGCCGCCATGTCCTCGTCCTCCATCGAACAAGCCATGCTCACCCTGGGCGAGAACGCCCGCCGCGCCTCGCGCGCCATGATGCGCGCCAACGGCGCCGCCAAGAACCGGGCGCTGCACGCCATGGCCGACGCGCTGGCCGCCAGCCGCGACGAACTCAAGGCCGCCAATGAAAAGGACCTGGCCGCGGCCCGCGCCAATGGCCTGGAACCGGCGCTGCTGGACCGCCTGGCCCTGTCCGACAAGACGCTGGGGCTGATGGCCGAGGGCCTGCGCCAGATCGCCGCCCTGCCCGACCCCGTCGGCAGCGTCACCGCCACCTCGCTGCGCCCCAACGGCATGCGCGTCGCGCAGATGCGCGTGCCGCTGGGCGTGATCGGCATCATCTACGAATCGCGTCCCAACGTGACCATCGACGCGGCCGCGCTGTGCCTGAAGTCCGGCAACGCCGCCATCCTGCGCGGCGGCAGCGAGGCGCTGCATTCGAACATCGCGCTGGGCCGCGTGGTCCAGGCCGGCCTGGCGGCCGCCGGACTGCCGCAGGACGCGGTGCAAGTGGTGGCCACGGCCGACCGCGCCGCGGTCGGCAAGCTGATCACCATGACCGAGCACATCGACGTCATCGTGCCGCGCGGCGGCAAGGGCCTGATCGCGCGCCTGGCTCAGGAAGCGCGCGTGCCTCTGATCAAGCACCTGGACGGCAACTGCCACGTCTACATCGACGCGGCCGCCGATCCCGACAAGGCCCACGCCATCGCCATCAACGCCAAGACCTACCGCTACGGCATCTGCGGCGCCATGGAAACGCTGCTGGTGGACGCGGTGGCGGCCGTGTCCATCCTGCCCAGCCTGGCGGCGGATTTCGCCGATCGCGGCGTCGAGCTGCGCGGCTGCCCGCGCACGCTGGCGCTGCTGCCGCAGCTCAAGCCCGCCACCGAAGAAGACTGGGGCACCGAGTACCTGGGCCCGGTCCTGGCGGTGCGCATCGTCGACACGCTGGACGACGCCATCGAGCACATCGCCCGCTGGGGTTCTGGCCACACCGACGCCATCGTCACCGAGGACCTGTCCGCGGCCCAGCGCTTCCAGCGCGAGGTCGATTCCAGCTCGGTCTACGTGAACCTGCCCACCTGCTTCGCCGATGGCTTCGAATACGGCCTGGGCGCCGAGATCGGCATTTCGACCAACCGCCTGCACGCGCGCGGCCCGGTCGGCCTGGAAGGCCTGACCACGCTGAAATGGGTGCTCAACGGCGAAGGCCAGCTGCGCGGCTGACGCCGCACCTCACGACAGACATTCATCGCGGTGTCCGCGCCGCGCAACCCCGGGATTTTCTTCATGCATACCCCCGCGCTGGCCATGGCCTTCAGCCTGTTCGTGCTGTGCTTCGTCACCTGCTCGATCAGCGGCATCGTGCTGTTCTTCTTCAAGGCCAGGCAGATCAACGCCCGATTCAAGCATCCCTACCTGGAGCACCGGGCCTTCAACCAGTATCCGCTGGCCATCCAGGCGGCAATCATGCTCGATTATTTCTTCCGGCTGATGTTCCCCGGCACGCGCTTCTGGCTCGTCGGCAACGCCAACCGCCTGCTGGCCCACGTGGATCCGAAGCAGGTGCCGCTGTCGCTCAAGTGGCCGGTGGTGGGCTTCTGGGGCGCCTGCTGGCTCGGGCTGATCGCCATGATCGCCCTGTGGACCATGCTGTTCCTGGGAATGTGACGCCATGCGAATCCAGATCGAAGAGTATCCCGGCAGCATCGACGCCGCCCGTTTCCTGATCGCCGCCCGCGACGCCGGCGTGCCCGGCCCGCGCCTGCCCGCCGATTGCCGGCCGCAGACGCAGGGCCAGGCCTTCGCCGTGCAGCGCAGCACCGCCCGCCTGCTGCGCGAAACGCGACGCGACGACATCGCCGCCTGGAAGAGCGCGCTGCCCACGCCCGAAAAATCCGTGGTCGCGCCTATCTACACATCCACCGTCCATTTCAGCGCCACCTCGCCGGTGCCCTCGCATGGGGCCGTCGTGCGCGTCGAACCCGAGATCGCCTTCGAACTGGCGCGCGACCTGCCCGCGCGCGAACAGCCCTACAGCGAAGCCGAGATCGATGCCGCAGTCGGCGGCGCCCGGCTGGCGCTGGAAGTGCTGGGGTGCCGCTACGCGCTGCCCGAACACGCCAGCCTGCCCGAGCTGCTGGCCGACCACATGTTCAACCAGGGCCTGGTGCTGGGGCCGCGCATCGCGTCCGCCGACGACGCGCCCGCCAGCATGGCCATCACGCTGTCCGTGGACGGCCAGGATGCCGAGCAGCACGCGGGCATCCATCCCAACGGCCGGCCCAAGGCCGGCCTGTATTGGCTGGCGAACTTCCTGCGCGAACAAGGCACCGGCCTGCGCGCCGGCCAGCATGTCATCACCGGCTCGTATGCCGGCTTCCTGGACGTGCCGGCGGGCCGCGATCTCGAGATCGCCTACGGCGACCTGGGCGTGCTGCGCCTGCGCTTCGAAGCGCGCGGCTGAACGGCGCGGCCTGTCCCCGCCTATACTGGGACGCCAGTCCGCGCGCATGCCGCGCGCGGCGTCACCTGGCGCATACGCGCCCCACGCCACCATGCTGACCCTGCGCCCGCTCGCGGCACAAGACCATTCCCTTCTTGCCCGCTGGTTTTCCAGCCTTGCCGATGTCGTCCAATGGGGCGGCTCGCAGCTCTCCTATCCGCTCACGCCGCTGCACGTTGAAACCATGCTGGCCGAAGGCCGGGCCACGCCGCCCGCGCGCCGCTGCTGGATGGTTTGCCGCGATGGCGCGCCGGTCGGGCATGCGCAGCTGGCCTATGAATGGCATGACGGCAACGCGCGCCTGGGCCGCGTCGCCGTCGCGCCCTCCATGCGCGGCCAGGGACTGGCCCGCCCCCTGACGGCGCTGATGATCCAGGAAGCGTTCAGCGCGCCGGGCATCGAGCGGCTGGAGCTGAACGTCTACATGTTCAACCAGCCCGCCCTGCGCACCTATGAAGCGCTGGGGTTCAAGCTCGAAGGCGTGCGCCGCGCCTCGACGCGGGTTGGCGAGCAGCGGTGGGATACCGGCATCATGGGACTGTTGCGCCACGAGTGGCAGGCCGGCGCCGGCCTGCCTGGCGCGCCATCCCGGGCGGGTTGAGGCGCGCCGCGCGCCCGCCAGCAGTTTGATGTCCGGCGCGGAATCCCCGTTGGATCGGCCCCCGGGGCTGGCTGCAACATCCGCGTCCGGCTTCGACGCCGACCTCAGGCTTGGGGTTCGGCGATGTCGATCGGCTGTCCCGCCGCCTCGATCGCCTCGCCCGCGGCCAGGCACAGGTCCTCGCGGTAACGGCCCGCCATGAGCTGCACGCCCACCGGGATCGTCCCCTTCGCGCCCGGCACGCTGCCCATGGCCACGGACAGGGCCGGCAAGCCCATGAACGGCACGCCGATCTGCGGCATCTGCGCGCGCCAGACGCGCGCATAGGCTTCGTCGCCGGCCAGGTCGAGCTGGTCCGGGAAGGGCAGCTCGGCCGACACCGGCAAGAGCAGCACCGGGTACTCGGCGAAGAACAGTTCCCACTGCCGCGTCAGCGTGGCGCGCCGCGTGAGCAGCGCGGAGTACCTGGCCAGGTCCATGCCGGCGGCGCGTTCGCGCTGCCCGGCCAGCGCGACCTGGGCGCCCCGGTCGCCTTCCTTGCGCGCGGCCTCGACCATGGCGTCGTAGCCATCGGCCAGCCACATGCGGATCTGCAGGTCTGCGGCTTCCTTCAACGGCGGTATCGCGTCCAGCGTATCGACGCGCCAGCCAGCCTCGCCCAGGCGCCGGGCCGCGTCCTGCAGCGCCTTGACCACCGCGGGCTCGGTCTCCAGGCCATCGGGATGGAAACACAGCGCCACGCGCTTGGGCGCGGCCGGCCCCTCCAGCGGCGCGGGCGCCCACCAGGGATCGCGCGGATCAGGCGCGGCCATCGCGGCCAACCCCAGGCGCAAGTCGGCGATGCTGCGCGCCAAGGGACCGGACACGGCGGTGATCTGCCCGCCCAGCGAGCGCTCCGGCAAGGCCGCGTTGAAGGCCGCCACGCGGCCCAGCGTGGGCCGCAGGCCATGCACGCCGCAAGCGTAGGCCGGATAGCGGATCGAGCCGGCGATGTCGGTGCCGTGCGCGATATGACCGATGCCGGCCGCCACGGCCGCGGCGGCGCCGCCCGACGAGCCGCCGGGCGTGAGCGCGGCATTGCGCGGATTGCGCGTATCGCCGTGCAGCTGGTTGCTGGTGAACCAGCGCAGCGAAAACGCCGGCGTGTTGGTGCGACCGAGCACCACCGCGCCGGCGCGCAGCAGGTTGTCGACGACCGGATTGTTGGCCTTGGCGATCACGTCCTTCTGCAGCGTCACGCCATTGGTGGTGGCATAGCCGGCCTGGTCCACGTTGACCTTCACCGTGACCGGCACGCCGGCCAGCGGGCCGGGGTCTTCGCCACGCGCCAGCCGCTGGTCCACGGCGGCGGCCTGCGCCAGCGCGTCCTCGGGTCGATGATCGACCACGGCGTTGATGCGAGGGTTGACGGCATCGAGCCGCGCCAGCGCGCTTTGCGCGGCCTGCACGGCGGACACTTCACGTTTGCGGATCAGGCTGGCAAGCTCAGCGGCGGACAGACGCCAAAGTTCGGACACGCGCGACTCCTGGTAGATGGGATCATCGGACAAGACGGGACCGTCAACCTTAGCGCTGCTTGCGCGCGGCCACAAGCGGTGCCATGGGCGAGGCGACAAGCCATGTCATGAGCGATGCCATGCAGGAGCCATAGGCGACGCCCACGCGCGACATGCGCCTATTCCTCCTCGAACACCTCGACGATGGCATCGGCCACGGCGCGCACCCGCGCGGTCCGGTTCAGGTCGCCGTGCATCACCAGCCACAGGTCATAGGAGCCTGCGCGCTGCGGCCAGATGCGGACCAGTTCCGGATGGCGCGCCGCCATGTGCACGGGCAATTCGCCGATTCCCAGCCCGGCCCTCACGGCATCGATGATCATCATGGCCGAGTTCAGTTCGATGGCGACGCGGCCGTTGCCGGTGGGTTCGCCGCAGAAGACGTCGGACCACCCCGGCAACACCGACTGCTGATAGGTCACCAGCGCGTGGCCCGCGAAGGCCGTGCCCGGCCTGGGCTCGCCGCGCTGGCGCAGATAGGACGGCGCGGCATACAGCCCGGTGTCCTTGCGCGCGAGGTGGCGATGGATCAGGTCGGGACTGTCGGGCCGGACGTTGCGGATCGCCAGGTCCGCCTCGCGCCGCGTCAGGTTGCTCAGCTTGATAGAGGTCGACAGCGATATCGTGATGTCCGGGTGCCGCGCATGCAGGCGCTTGACCGCCTCCATCACGAAGTAGCTGCCGATGGCCTCCGAGGACGCCACGCGCACCACGCCGGACAGGCGATGATCCAGCCCCTGCATCTGGCGCTGCAGCTGGTCGGCCGCCTGCTCCATGCGCTCGGCGGCCGCGAAAGCCAGCTCCCCGGCGCCGGTCGGCACGTAGCCGGCCGGCGTGCGCAGGAACAGGCGCGCGTCCAGCGACCGTTCCAGCGCGGCCAGACGTCGGCCCGCGGTGGCCTGGTCGATCTGCAACAACGCGGCCGCGCCGCGCAGCGTGCCGTTGCGATAGATCGCGAGGAATACCCGCGCATTGTCCCAATCCATGCCGCTCCCCGGATTCAGTGCCTCCGTCTTTGATGCAAATTTGCATCCTGGAGACGCATTTATACGGCTTTTTTGCATTCCCCGCAGCGCCTACAGTGGCATCCCCGGCCTCAAGAAACGCAATGCCCCATGAACACCGCCTGCACTCAAGCCCCTGTGCCCATCGCACCCGCCGCGACCGCCAGTCTCATGCCGCTGGCCACGCTGGCCATCGGCTTCGTCATGGCCATGCTCGATGTCACCGTGGTCAACGTCGCCCTGCCCGGCATCGCCGCGCAGTTCGGCGTCCCGCTGACCGACCTGGTCTGGATCGCCGACGCCTATACCCTCGCCTTCGCGGCGCTGCTGCTCGCGGCCGGCGCGCTGGCCGACCGCTACGGCGCCAAGACCATCTACCAGGCGGGACTGGCCGTGTTCACGCTGGCCTCGCTGCTATGCGGCATGGCGCCGGACGGCCCCGCGCTGATCGCCGCCCGCATGCTGCAGGGCGTGGGCGCGGCGCTGTTCATGCCCAGTTCGCTCAGCCTGTTGACGCACGCCTACACGGAAGAACGCACCCGCAACCGCATGCTGGGCGCCTGGTCCGCCATCGTGGCCGTGGCCGGTGCGTCGGGCCCCTTGCTGGGCGGCGTGCTGATCCATCAGTTCGGCTGGCGCGGCATCTTTCTCATCAATCTGCCGTTGGGGCTGGCGGGTCTTTGGCTGGCCAGCCGCCGCATCCAGCAGGCGCCGCGACGTCCGCGCGCGCTCAACGCGTCCAGCCACCTGCTCGGCATGGCCGCGCTGGCGACCGCCAGCTACGCGCTGATCGAAGGCAATGCCTATGGCTGGTCCTCTCCCCGTATCGCGACGGCCATCGCGCTGGCGCTGGCGGCGGCGATCCTGCTGGTGCGGCGCGAGCGGCGCCACGCCGATCCCATCCTGCCGCGCGCGCTGTTCGAAACGCCGCGCTTCGCGGCCGCGAACGGCGTGGGGTTCCTGGTCAACCTGGGCGGCTACGGCCAGCTGTTCCTGATCAGCCTGTTCCTGCAGCAGGCGCGCGGCGCGGACGCGTTGCAGACCGGCATCCAGATGGTGCCGATGCTGGCGATATTCTCGATCGGCAACCTGGCCTCGGGCCGCATCGCGGCGCGCTGGAATGTGTCGGCCGCGCTGCTGGGCGGCCTGTCCATCGCCACGGTACTGAGCGCGGCCAGCATCGTCGCGATGTCGCCCGGCATGCCTTACTGGTGCTTCGCGCTGCTGGCGACCGGCGCCAACCTGGGCCTGGGCCTTGTGGTGCCCGCCATGACCAGCCTGGTCATGCAGGTATCGGGCACCGCCCATGCCAACAGCGGCGCGGCCGCGCTGAACGCCAATCGCCAGTCCGGCACGCTGGTGGGCGTGGCGCTGATGGGCACCATCCTGCACCTGGCGCCCGACTGGAACGACAGCCTGCCCCTGGCCTACGGCGTCATCGCGGCCAGCTACCTGTGCGCCGGCCTGCTGGCCGCCCGCTATCTGGGCCGCGCGCGCAATCGCTGACGCGGCGCGCGACCATCCTCAGCCGCGCAGGATGGCCACGCCGCGCCCGGCGAAATGGCGGTCGAACACGGCGAGGGCCACGCGCGCGTCCACCTGTGTGCCGGGCCGGCCGTCGACCGCTGGCTCGCCTGATGGATTGTGGAACACGATCTCGTCCGCGCTGGCGCGCGTCACCAGCACCAGGTGTCCGCCTTTCTTCGGCGGCGGCTGGTCGGGCCTGCGGATCGACGGATGTACCGACGCCATGAAGAACTCCGCCTCGTCCAGCAAGGCCGGCAGCGCGGCCGTTGCAAGGTCCACATGCACGCGCGCGCGCAGGCCGTGTACCTCTTCCACATAGCGCACGAAGGGCGCATAGATCATGCCCTTGATGTCGTCGCCGTCCACCGTATAGGCGCCATAGGGCAGGCTGCCTCGCGCAAGCGCCAGCGTGGGATGGACGCGTCCGGTGCGCGCCGCCAGCACCATCTTCAGGCAGGCCATGCCGCAGACATGGCTGGCCCAGCGCGCGTACTCGTCGACGTCGGCCGCGCCAGAGCCGGCCCAGGCCGGATCGTCCTTCAGATCCAGTTCGCGCCGGATGATGGCCCCGGCCAGATGGGCGGATTCCCATTGGCAGAAATAGGGCACGGCGGCGCCTGCGTTCGACGCCGCGCGGGCATGGGGTCCGTCCTGGATGCTGTCCATCTTCTCTCCTGGCATAGGTTGGGCCGGACGTATCTTGCCGTCTGCGCCGCGTCATGGCAACGGTCCCCGCTTTGCTTCACAATGCAGGCGTTACACAACCGACCAGGAGTCTTTCCATGCAGCATCCGTCCACGCATCCCGCCATCCGTCGTGTCGCCATCGTCGGCGCCGGCACCATCGGCGCGAGTTGGGCCGCGCTGTTCCTGGCGCATGGCCTGGAAGTGGTGGTCAGCGACCCCGCCCCCGACGCCGAGCCGCTGACCCGCGAACGGGTGCGCGCCGCCTGGCCGGTGCTGACCGAGCTGGGTCGCGTGGCCGCCAGCGCCAATCCCGACGCGCTGCGCTTCGAGCCCGACCTGGAGGCCGCCCTGAAGAACGCGGACTTCGTGCAGGAAAACGCGCCGGAACGCGAAGACTTCAAGACCGCGCTGTTCGCACGCATGGACGCCGCGCTGCCGGCGCATGCCATTGTCGCGTCCAGCTCTTCCGGCCTGATCATGAGCCGCCTGCAGTCCGGCTGCGCGCGGCCCGAGCGCTTCGTGATCGGCCATCCGTTCAATCCCCCGCACCTGATCCCGCTGGTCGAAGTGGTGGGCGGCAAGCAGACCTCCGAAGAAACGATCGAACGCGCCATCGCCTTCTATCGCGAGCTGGGCAAGTACCCGATCCGCCTGAACAAGGAAGTGCCGGGCCACATCGCCAACCGTCTGCAAGCAGCGGTCTGGCGCGAGGCCATCCATCTGGCGGCCGAGAACGTCGCCAGCGTGGCGGATATCGATGCCGCCGTCTCTCAAGGACCCGGCCTGCGCTGGGCGCTGTTCGGCCCGCACATGACTTTCAACCTGGGCGGCGGCGCGGGCGGATTGGGCCATTTCATGGACCATCTGCTGGGACCGGTGCAGACCTGGTGGGACGACCTGGGCGCGCCCGAGGTCACGCCTGAGCTGCGCCAGCGGCTGATCGCAGGCGTCAATGCCGAAGCAGGCGGGCGCAGCATCTCCGAGCTGGCAGCAGCGCGCGACGCGGATCTCACGGCCCTGCTGAAGACGCTGCGCCGCTGAGCGGCCGGCGGACCGAGAAGCCAGGACCCGCCGCGCGAGTCGCGCCGGCGGGCTGGTATCCTGGCATGATCCGCCGCCCTTCTCGAACATCACAGGATTTTCCGCCCATGACGACGCTCCCGATTTCCGTTACGCACGACGCCGGGCATTCACGCTTCACCGCGATCGTGGACGGCGTGCCGTGCGTGCTCGACTATCAGTTGCAGGACGGCATCATGTCCATCGTGCACACCGGCGTTCCGCCCGAAGTCGGCGGGCGCGGCATTGCCGCCGAGCTGACCCGCCATGCGCTGGAGACGGCGCGCGCGCAGGGCTGGCGCGTGCGCCCGCTGTGCTCCTACGCGGCGGTGTACATGCGGCGCCACCCCGAATACAACGACCTGCTGGCCTGAGCGCCCTTACTCACGTGACTCGCAAAGCCGACGCCGCCGCGCAACCCTGTCCCTGTGAGAGCGGCAAGCGCTATGCCGAATGCTGCGGCCGCTGGCACGCCGGCCCGCAGTTCCTGCAAGCGCCCGACGCCGAAGCCCTGATGCGTTCGCGCTACAGCGCCTTCGTGCTGGATCGACTGGACTATCTGCTCGCGACCTGGCATCCCGACACGCGCCCCACGGCGCTGGAGCCCAATCCGGCCGATCTCAAATGGCTGGGACTGACGATCAAGCGCGCGCAGGCGCAAGACGCCGATCACGCAACCGTGGAATTCGTCGCGCGCAGCCGCCAGGCAGGCCGCGCGCACCGCATGCATGAGCTCAGCCGCTTCGTGCGTGAGCAGGGTCAGTGGTTCTACGTCGACGGCGACGTGGACTGAATCGGTCAGTCCGGCATCACGCGGGATTTGCCGGACGCCCATCGCCGTTGCGCGTCGCGGCGACCGTGGGCATGTACATGTGGCGCGTGGGCTCCCTTCCCGCTCGGTATCCCGGCCTGACACCGCGCCAAGTCACTGGCGGCATCAAGCCGCATCCTGGCCACCAATGGCCTGCTCCAGGGCGCCAATCAGATCCCGATGCGCCATGGACAAGCCGCGATGCTCACCCACGATGGCCAATTCGGTCGCCGGCGCGGCCTCGAAACCCTCCTTCCTTCCCAGCACTGCCTGGCCCGGCAGGCGCGCGTAGGCCGGCAACAGGCTGACGCCCAATCCCGCCGCCACGGCCGCCTGCACGCCAGCCAGGCTATGGCTGTGGTACGCCGCGTGCCAGGCGCGCCCGGCGCTTTCCAGCGCGTAGATCATCCGCTTGCGATAGATGCAGCCCTGCGGAAACAGCACCAGCGGCACGGACGCCGCCTCGCGGACGACGCTCGGCTCTCCCACCCATACCAGGGCCTCGGGCCATGCCGCCAGGCAAGGACCATCGCCCGGTTCGCGTTTGATCAACGTCAGCTCCAGCTCGCCCGCCGCCAGGCGCTCGCGCAAGCCCGCGCTCATGCCGCTGACGGTTTCCAGGCGCAGGTCCGGATGACGGGCGCTGAACTTCGCCAGCAGCACGGTCAGGCGCGCGACGTCGAAGTCCTCCGGGATACCCAGCCGCAGCACCCGCGCCGCGCGCGGCGCCGACAGTACTTGCTGCGCCTCGTCCGCGATCGCCAGCAGGCGGCGCGCATACGCCAGCATCAGTTCGCCGTCCTCGGTGGCGGACACGTTGCTGCCTGTCCGGTCGCGCAGCAGCAGGGTCTTGCCAACGGTCTGCTCCAGCTTGCGCACCTGCTGGCTGACCGTGGACTGGGTTCGATGCACGCGGCTGGCGGCGCGCGTGAAGCTGCCTTCGTCGACCACGCACACAAGCGTCCTGAGCAATTCCAGATCAAGCATGGCGTATGGATATCCAATAAATAACTGACTTCAGTCTATTTATTAATTTTACAACTCACAAGCGCGGCACTACGCTGGCCAGGGGCTTCGCGCCTGCCCGCAGCCTTATCCGCAAACATGAGGACTCTCCATGCCGCTCACCCATCTTCCCCGGCCTCAATGGCTGACCTTCGATTGCTATGGCACCCTGATCCAATGGGATGAAGGCCTGCAGGCCGCCGTTGCCCGCATCCTGGGTCGCTCCGCGCAGGGCGGCCCGCTGCCGTCGCCGGAACATTTCCTGCGCGTCTACGATGGTCACGAACATCGGCTCGAACGCACGCCGCCGCACCGGCGCTTCGCCGACATCACGCGGGAATCACTGCGCCTGACGATGCGCGAGCTGGGCATGGCCCATCACCCGGAGGACGCCGATACGCTGATCGGGGGCATCTCGGCCATGCCGCCATTCCCCGAAGTGCCTGGCACGCTGGCCGCGCTCAAGCAGGCCGGCTTCCGCCTCTGCATCATCTCGAATACCGACGACGCCATCATCGCGGGCAATGTCGCGCAGATGGGCGGCCACATCGACCGCGTCATCACCGCCGAACAAGCTGGCGCCTACAAACCCTCGCGCCAGATCTTCGCCCACGCACACGCCAGCCTGGGCGTCACGCCCGACGAGGTCGTGCATATCTGCGCCAGCCCCCATCTCGATCATGCCGCCGCGCGCGACATCGGCTTTCGCTGTGTCTGGATCGACCGAGGCACTGGACGCCAACCCTTGCCTGACTACCGTCCCGACGCTACCGTATCCACCCTGGACCAGGTCATCGGCCTGTTCCGCCAAGCGGGCTGGGTCTGACCAGCGCTTTCCTCTTATCTGTAAAGGCCGTCATGAACCACGATTCCAAGTTCACAGAAGCGCTGTTTCAGTCAGAGTCCGTCCACGCGCTGCGCGCCGACCTGGCGCTGGCCTTGAGAGCGGCCGCGGCACATGGCCTGGGCGAAGGCGTCTGCAACCATTTCAGCGTGGCCTTGCCAGGCGACTCGGACCTCTTCCTGCTCAATCCGCGCGGGCTGATGTGGCACGAGGTCCAGGCCGAGGACATCGTGCTCATCGATGCCCAGGGCAACAAGCTGGCGGGTCGGCATACCGTGGAGCCGACCGCGATGTTCATTCATGCAGCCATCCATCGCATTGCCGGCAAGACCTGTGTGCTGCATACCCACATGCCCCATGCGACGGCATTGACGCTGACCTCGGACCGGGCGCTGGACACCACGCTGTCGCAGAACGCCATGCGCTTTCACGGCAGGCTCGCGATCGACCGCGACTACAACGGACTGGCGCTGGATATCAGCGAAGGCGAACGCATCGCGCGCGCGATGCAGGGTGCGGATATCGTGTTTCTGGCCAATCATGGTGTGGTCGTATGCGGCGAGCGGCTGGACTACGCCTACGACGATCTGTTCTTTCTGGAGCGCGCATGCCAGGCGCAGGTGCTCGCGCAATCGACGGGGCGGCCGCTGGCGCCGGTGGATCCCGTGCTGGCCGGCAAGGTGGCGGCGCAGGTGCAATCCGAGCGCTTGCAGTCGGAGCTGTTCTTCGAGGCGTTGCGGCGGCAGCTGAGGTAGCTGGCGCTGAAGAATCTCTGCAACCTGTGGCGCTTTAGCGCTCGCATCCTCGATGGTCGGGCAGCCCACATTCCCTCTCGTCCGCACCTGAAGCAAAGGCCCCGCGGCTTG